>NZ_AZUX01000043.1:0-54375 GCF_000513915.1 Mesorhizobium sp. WSM2561 | reverse complement strand
CCCCATTTCCGGGGTGCGCTGCGACCCTCCATCGAAGAATGGTTTTTGCTCGAGCACGGTGTCGAGAGACGTATCGAAGTCGTCGTGCAGAATTTTAGCATGATCCCGCCCGTGCTATCAGGCACCGACCGTATAGCGACGGTACCGTTACGGCTGGTTACCCACTTTGCAAAATCGATACCCCTGCGGATCGTCGACCTTCCGCGGCCGCTTCCCGTATTCACCGAGGCCGTACAATGGCCCGCGCTTCATAACAACGACGTGGCAAGCATTTGGATGCGGGAAATACTATTACAGGAAGCATCCCGCTTGGCTTGTTCGCACGACGCTGGAGCGCTCAAGAGCTCCTAGTTTCGAAGAACGCAAGGAGGTTTCCGTGCTGATGTCCTTGCCCAATCCGGCCTGAGGACAGTTCTTCTAGCCGTCCTCAGCAGGGGACCGGCCGCCTGCAAACTGGGCGACATGTTTCGACTATTTTCGTGTGGTTTATACTCGCCCCCACGGCGTGGGACCTGTAGGCGGAAGGCCGTACTCGAAGGCAGGTAGCGCACTCCCATTCATGACGTCGATGGTGTTAATCCAAACAACAAATTTTACCAACCTCGGCCGGGTGTTGCATGAACCACGCCCAGAGTGAAGCAGCTGTGCCTGGCACCGGACCAGTGCTTCGAATGATGTAAGCAAGGGGTAGCGTCCATGAGCTCTGAAGTGCGGTGGAAATTGTGTTGGGAGAGTGAGCTGGAACTCTCCGATCACAAAGAACTCGCCGAGTTCTTCAGAACTATCTTTGCACGGACCGGGTCCTTCAACGCGAAGCCATTCGAAAGCCACCGCAGTTGGGCCGGTGCCAGGCCTGAGCTGCGCGCAATCGCCTACGATTCGCGCGGCGTAGCGGCTCATTTGGGCGCTCTGCGCCGTTTCATAAAGGTTGGCGATGAAGATCTGCTGGTGGCCGAGCTCGGATTATACGGTGTGCGCCAGGATCTTGAAAGGCTTGGGATAAGCCATTCAATCAGCGTCATGTATCCGACGTTGCAGCAGCTTGGCGTGCCCTTTGCTTTCGGTACCGTTCGGCACGCGATGCGCAGCCACATGGAAAGATGGTGTCGGGGCGGTCTAGCGGCCATCAAATCGGGCGTGCGCGTCCGGTCGACCCTCCGGGATGTGTTTGCCGACCTGCCGCCCACTCGCGTCGAGGACGCACTCGTGGTCGTTGTGCCAGTTGCGCGCCAGATCAATGAGTGGCCCTCGGGTACCTTGATTGACCGAAACGGCCCGGAGCTATGAAAGGACACCTATGCCCACTATCCGACAGGCCAACCAGATTTCTTGGAGCAACCGGCCGTCCTCAAACGCAGGGGCGCGGTGCTGGCACTGATCGCGGGCCCGCTGGCCCCCATCGGCCGCATGTCGAAGGAATGGGAAGGGGCCGCAACGCGCGATGCGTGCCTGCCTGGCCGATGCCGGGCAGGAGGTCGAGGAAGTTGACTGTTTCAACGCGCACGGCAGCGGCACAAAAACCAACGAAACCGGAACAGTCGCGATCAAGCGTCGCCTGCGTGATGCCATATGTGAAGGTGTCGTGCCGCCTACGGCCAACTATCGTGAGCCGGATCCCGATTGCGATCTCGACACTACGCCCAAGGTGGCGAGCGAGAGCGAGAGCGAGTGACGCTGAGCAACACTTTCGTTTTTGGCGGCACGAATGCCGTTGTGTTCCAGGAGGGTGTAGGCATCCGACACCGGACCTTGGTGACGAAGCCGTCGCCATAGGAGCGCCGCCAGCCGCACTCATCTCAGCCGGGGGCGTGATCCAGTGTCGGCTGGAGCCTGGCTCAACGGTCCTGGCCACTTGGTAACAGGCCTGAGCCGGCAAGCCGAGCCGCAGCTTCGCTTATCGGCATGTCAATGACTGTGACTGCGCACGCTGCCAGGAAACGGCGTTCGTTTCTGGTCAGCACCGACCCATCGATTAGCGCGAAATGTGGGCCGTCGGAGCGCTTCATGATCTGCCGGGCGTAGGTGCGCAGCATCTGATCGTCGAAGCGGCAGCCGACGAAGAAAAACCCCCGATTGCTGCGCCGCTGCTTCACCTGATCAGGGATCGGCGTCTGGATGTCGATGTCTGTCAGCGCTTCGACATAGTCGGAATCTGAGATCAGGAAGTTTGCCGCCGGCCTGACACTGCCATGAGGCACATAGAGGACCGTCTCAACCGGTGGTACCGCGTCGAGTTCGTTTCCGGACAAATCATAGGCTTTGGTCCAAATGTCCCTGGTTTCTTTCGCCCGCGTGACGCCTTGTATCTCGACGACATCCGTTCGGCCGGTCGCGACCAGGGCCGCGCGCATGGCGCCATCATACCAACTGTCGACGATGAGCGAGAGCGGCAGCGTGGCGAGCCAGGCGTGGAGGACCGTCGGCGCTGCCGGCCCGGCGAAGATCTCGGCCATCCAACCCTGGAGCGTCCGGCGACGCCGGCGCTGCTCAATAAACTGCGCGACAGACCACATATTGGTGCGGATCTTGGATGGAGCCGGGGCGCGCTTGGTAAGGGCCGCGGCCACCGCCTCAGGACTATGCGGTACAACGGGCTTTGCGCAGCCGAGCTGGAGGAGACCCGGGCCAAGGTAAGGAATGATCGCGTCGGCGGCGAGCGCTCCCTTGAGCAGGTCAAGCCGCGTGTCCGCATGGCTGTCCCGAGTGATTAAAAGATGGCGCGAGAAGGTGTTCATGCTCAGTCCTCTTGGCTTCATGCCGTCAATCCGCCGTCCTAATCCCCGTCGGATATTTTCCTGGCCTCAACGGTGATTGGCAGGCGCGTATCTCGCGGAAGGTCGGGCAGGACGAAGCGCCAGCCGTTCCTGAGCATTACGGCCCCGCCCCACAAGCCTTCATTCTCAACCTGAATGATCGGCTCTTCGAGATCCTTCTTGGGAACATAGGCCGACAGGCCGGCGCTGGTCCTGCGGATCATCAACTTCATCCGGCTGCTCCCTTGCTAGGAGCAGACGTAATTTCCGCGCTACGAAGAGCCCCGGCATTCTCGAGGCTCACCATTTCGCGCGCCCGCATTCCCACGACTGTGCCACGGCCGATCCATTCGACCGCATAGATGTAGAACTGCTGGAGAAAGGTGCCGATGTCACGCACGTACCCTTCGTCACCCTTCAACACGAGGTTTTCTCCGATCTCCCTGCCGGGGTAGGTGCCGTCATTCTTGATGTGGCGGGTGGCGCGGACCCGTTCACCCGGCATGAATCGTGGAGGCTTGCGGATTTCGACCTCCTGTTCGCGCCAGAGCGTCATGGCTTTTCTTCCTTTTCGCAGTTGGAGGTTGGAATGAAGAACTCAAGGCGCCTCGCGAGCCGATCAGACGTCAGGCGGGAACGCAGGTCATCTCCACCGGACAGACCGAGGCGCATTGCTGTGCATCGAAGGTGTCCTTGCATTCGGTGCACTTCTCCGCGTCGATAACGTAGGCCTCGCCTTTGAATTTGATCGCACCGGAAGGACATTCGAACTCGCAGGCACCGCATTGGGTGCATTGGGATGCGATGATCTTGAACGCCATTTTTTCTTCAACTCCTGGTCAGTTGATTGAGAGATCTCAGGCCGTCGCGGCCAATGGTTTGGCCCCAAATTCGGCGGCGTAAACCGTGCTGATCGCGGTCTCGATATGCTCATAGCCATAATCATCCATTGCCCGGATTCCGGCTCCCCTGAGCTGAGCTTTCGGGCAATCCCCGATCTTGGCGCACAGCACGACGTCTATTCCTTCGAGGGCTGCGATCACGCCTTTTAGGGTGGCATCTTCGCCCCAGCCACCGAGGCAATACTGCTCGACCGTCCGATGCCCGACCAAGCTGATTCCTTTCGGCGAGGCCTCATAGACCTGGAACTCTCTCGCGTGACCGAAGTGTGCGTTGACGCGGCCGCCGCCCTTGCTGGCCACGGCGACAAGAAGTGACTTGCCCGAGCCCGCTGCTTTGACCAGTTCGGTCGCCTCGCTTTTGGCCACCGCTCGATCGCCGCGCTCGCGCGCGACCACCTCGCGATAGGCGTCGCGCCTGCTTGCGTCATAGGTGACCTCGTCGGAGATCTGACCGAGCGTGAACTCCTGGCCACGATCGTCGCCCAGCAAGCCTACGGCATCGGCCCGGCACTGCCGGCAATGGCGCATCAATTTGGCACCGCCGTCCAGACGATCTTGAAGAGCCTTCAGCTCCATCGCCTTTGGGCCTCGCTGCCCGGTCAGGCCGTAATGGGTACCGTGCTCCCGGTTCGAAATCAGCGGCATGATGTTGTGCAGGAAGGCGCCGCGCTCCTTGACCCATTTATTGACCTCGATCAGGTGCTCGTCGTTGACGCCGGGGATCATCACTGAATTGATCTTGGTCAGGATGCCACGCGCCGTCAGCATCTCCAGGCCCAACATCTGCCGCTCGTGCAGAATCCGGGCGGCTTCGACCCCGGTGTAGCGGCGGTGCTTGTAGAAGATCCAGGGATAGATCCTTGCGCCGACTTCCGGGTCGACCATGTTGACGGTGATTGTCACGTGGTCGACATTCATGTCGCAAAGCTCGGCGACATGGTCCGGCAACGCCAGCCCGTTGGTCGAGATGCAAAGCTTGAGGTCAGGGATTTCGTTGACGATGCGTTCGAATGTGGCCTTTGTCTTGTGCCAGTCGAAGCAGGCGTCGCCCGGTCCAGCGATGCCGAGCACGGAAAGCTGCGGTACTTCATTGGCGACCGCGATCACCTTGCGCACCGCCTGATCTGGTGTCAGCTTTTCCGAGACGACCCCAGGTCGGCTCTCGTTGGCACAGTCAAACTTGCGATTGCAGTAATTGCACTGAATGTTGCAGGCCGGGGCGACCGCTACGTGCATGCGCGCGAAATAATGGTGCGCCTCTTCTGAATAGCACGGGTGGTCCTTGACCTTCTCCCAAATGGCCGGCTCCATGTCGCTAGGCCTTGCGGACGAGCCGCAGGTTGAAGACGCGCATCCAGCCGATTTCGCGGTGGTTTCGCTTTGAAGCGAAATCTTCGGTGCCGACATCGAATGGCTCTGCTCCTGGCTGACTTACACATCCAGGCGCAAGAGCTATGCCAGCCCCCAAAAGGGGACATTTACCCAAGATCTCGGCTTTTCGTGTCTGATTTGTCAGTTCGCTACGACCTGGATTTGTCCGGGTTCCGACATTGAAGGAGCGTATCGATCGACAGAGCAACGGCACCTCTGGCCCGCACAGGGCGGAGGGCACTCCGAAACTTCACATGGTTCAGACGTTAAGCTCGTCTAAAATTTTCTGACCTCGATACCGTGGCGGCGTAAAGCATAGCCGACCTGCCGCGGCGTGAGGCCCAGGATACGAGCCGCTTTTGCTTGGTTCCAGCCGGATTTTTCCAATGCGTCGAGCAGCCGGTCGCGTTCCGTCAGGCGCGGGCTGCCTATTGCGTGACCGTTGGGATCGTTCCGATCGGCCGGCAGCTGCGATCCATCTCGGTTCATGGTGCCACAAGCGAGATCGGCGACGCCATTTGGGCCCTGCGAACAGCAGGCTCCTTTCCAGATGAGCGAAGAAAGACACTGGCCATTCCTGCAGGCGAAATCCGACGGAACTATCGTCTTCGACCGGGCAAGTGTCGCCGTCCTTCGCACGCAGTTTTCCAGTTCGCGAATATTTCCAGGGAATTCGCATTGCGAGATCAAATCAAGCGCCGATGACGAGAAGGTGAGATCGCGATTGTTCTCCCTGTTGAAGCGATCGAGAAAGAATTCGGCAAGGAGTCGAATGTCTCCGGGGCGCTCCCTGAGCGGAGGCAACCTAATTGGTATCACATTGATGCGGTAATAAAGGTCGGACCTGAACTCCCCATTCAGCACAGCCTTTTCAAGGTCCTTGTTGGTGGCGCATATAAGCCGGACATCGAACTTTAGCGTTCTGGTGCCGCCGACCCGCTCCAGTTCGCCTTCCTGCAAGACGCGCAGCAGCTTAGCTTGAAAGGAAGGCGAAATCTCGCCGATTTCATCAAGCAACAGGGTTCCGCCATGCGCCAATTCGAAACGGCCGGCGCGCTGCGAGATAGCTCCAGTGAAGGCGCCCTTTTCGTGCCCAAACAGTTCCGATTCCAGGACGGTTTCAGAGAGCGCGGCGCAGTTCAACTTGACGAAGGGCTTGTTCTTCCGAGGTGAGAATTTATGGATTGCCTTTGCAAAGGCTTCCTTGCCGGTGCCGCTTTCCCCCCGCAGCAGCACGGGGGCATTCGTGCTTGCCACGACCGGGACCATTTCGAGCACCTGTCTGAGCGCGGGACTCTTCCCCACGATTCCGTCGATTTTGACGTGCGGATGCCGGTCACCATCCGTCCTTCCATCGGCGGGCGATGGTTCCGGTTTCTCTTCGACATGCCGTTGACCGTCCATGCTCGGGAGGCGATGCAGGCGGATGGTTTGGCCAACGAGTCCGGCGACGACACCTAGGAAGCCTACGTCCTCGTCATGGTGGAAGTTGGTCGAGCCGTCCCCGACGCGGTCGATCCACAATGTTCCAATGGTTTCGCCCTCAGCTTTGAGGGGGATACCAATAAAGCTAACCGGGGGAGTGTCGCCGCTCGAGGGCATCTGGGGATCAGCCTGGAATAGTTCGGACTTGCTGATATCCTGTGCGACGAACCGCGTCCCCGTGGCGACGATTTGGTCGAGCACGGCCTGCGGTATGCTGCCGCTAGTGGCTGATTGAGTTGGATGGACGTTGCCAGCAGGTACTGCAAACTCCAGCTCTCCGTCAGCCCCCAGGACAATGATTTCTCCATGACGCATTTGCACAAACGAGGAGAGCAGGGTCATGACATTGGCAAGCGTGGTCTCCAGTCGGGCGGGGGCGGTCAGGACCTTCGATATCTCGTAGATTCCCCTGAGCGAGATAGCCGTTATGCGCATGGTTTCGGTGGCGCCCCAAGGCCCTGCTTTATCGCCCTCATCCCGCCGCATGTGCCCCATGGAAGTGCCTCCGAATTTGTCTAGGATGCACTCGCCAAGCACACCTTTACGCTGAGTTTCTGAGATATGTGTCCCTAGCAATCATGACAAGATCAGGGTCGACTTGCGGCTTGCGGTTGGTGCAAACGGTCGGCCGGGGCGGCCTGTACACCCAGGCACAGATCCTTGAAGCTTGTCCGCCAGCACCGCCATCACCCGATGATGGCGCAACTCGTCGCGGTCGTTCAAGTCCTCATAGCCGAGCGATGGCGAAGATGCGCTGACCCACCAGCGTCCTCACCGCGTGCTCATCAATGCGGCATTGCGGACATCCATGAGCATTGGGCAAAGGGGCCAACCAACCCGATCGCCAGTGTCCGCCAAGCCCAGCGGAAGTGCGTCAGTATCCGAGCGTTCGTTCCACCGTCAAAACCGGCAATTGGCGTGCCGTTCAGGCAGGCGCAAAAATCGAATTGATCCGTCATCACTGTGGCTGCATCGGGGCGCTCCTCGATTAAGGCTAAGCTGTTTCGTAAAACAACTTTCCCCTTTTCGGAACCCCGATGCACTTCAACAATGCGAGAGGTGCGCGGTTAACGGGTAGAATGCGATGCGACGTGTTGCCGCAATTATAAGTTGTACCCGGGCTGCTAAGAACGCTGAATGCGCCAACTATCCGAACTTGAAGAGGACACCGAAACCGCCGCGCGGATAATTCCACGTGATCTCGCCACTCCCCTCGCACAGCACTCGGCATGTGCCACACTCCATGCACCCGTCGGCCGCGATCTCAACTTGGCCCGTGGCGTTCAGCTCATAGCATTTGGCAGGGCAGATGCGTGTCAACGCGAGCAGGTTCGCGCTCGGGCTTTGGTGAGGTCGCACCTTGATATGCGGACGCCCTGCATCAATGAGATAACGGTTTTGATATAGCTTGTCCTCGACGCGTACGGCCGGCACTGTGATCGTCATTTTTGCTCTCCCTCAGCGCCAGGCGAATGCCAGGCGAAGCGCGTCGCTGACCAGCCCCCAGCGCGAACGCGCCTTTATGAACGCAGCAGTGGTCGCTTTTTCCTTATCGATTTTCGGAGTGCCGTCGACCCGCACGAGGTTCTGCGCGGCCAGAGAAATCAGCTGCGGGTATGTCATGAAGAAATTGTGCGAGTTGGTGTGCAGCAGTGCCGGCATGTCCTTATGCTTTCGCAAGTCTTTGAGGACAAACGAATTGTCCAGCATGGTTTTGTAAAGGACGAGGTTCCGCTTGGTCATCGGGGCGTTCCGGCTCTTGACCTGAACGATCGCCTCGCCTGCGATGCGGCCGGAAGTCATGGCGAGGTTCGAACCCTCACGGTGAACCGCGTTGTTCAATTGCGCTGCATCACCGACTGCCACCCAACCATCGCCGAAGAGCTGTGGGATCGCCTTATAACCACCTTCGGGAATAAGATGGGCGGCATATTCCTTCACCTCCGAGCCCGCTATCAGCGCCCGGACCGAAGGGTGGTTCTTGAATCCGTCGAGCAGGACGTAGGGGCTCTCCATGGTGGCGGCGAAATCGGAAACGAGGCAACCGATGCCAAGTGAGATCGATTCCTTGTTGGTGTAGAGAAACGCTAACCCGGTCATGCTGCGGGAGATGGTGCCCGCCGCCTCGATCACGCAGCCTTCATTGCCCTTGAGGCCGAAGCGCTGCTCGATCACCTCTTCGGGCAGGAAATGCATTTCCTTGACGGCCAGCGCCACGGTTTCTGGCCTCGGCATTTCGCGCAGGCCCGACCGCGTGCCAAGCAGCCCGTTAACGCCTTCTGCGAGTACGACCACATCCGCCAAGATCCTTTCGCCGGCTCTGTCGGTGCGAACGCCTATGACCTTGCCCGTGATATCGTATGCGAGCTCCGTCGCCGTCGTCTCGCACAGGACGGTCGCGCCGGCCTCGCGCACCTTGCGTGAAAACCACTTGTCGAACTGGGCGCGGATGATTGTGTAACGGTTTGGCTTTGCCTCGTTGAAATCGTCGGACCGATAGTGGATCCCAGCATGGGATGTCTTGTCCATCATCCAGAAGCGCTGCTCGATCAGATGCCGCTCAAGAGGCGCGTCATCCCGGAAGTCCGGGATGATCTTCTCCAGCATGTGCGCATACATGATGGCGCCCTGGACATTCTTCGAGCCCGGATACTCGCCGCGCTCCAACTGCAACACCTTCAGGCCGCAGCTTGCCATCGTGAAGGCAGCTGCGTTCCCGGCCATGCCGGCCCCTACGACGATAGCGTCGAACTTTTCCTCGAGCATAGCCGTCTCCCTTAGCTCGCAAGCTTGTCGCGACTGTGCGGCGAGAGCCGCCGGGTGAAGGCTTCCGTCAACGCCGGCAGGAAGCGGATCGCATCGGTGGCGATACCGATATGGGCGAAATCGAAAATCGGCGCGTTCGGATCGGTATTGATGGCCACGATCAGATCGGCGCTTTCAATGCCCACCCGGTGCTGGATGGCGCCGGAAATTCCGGCCGCGATGTAGAGCTTCGGCCTGATGGTCTTGCCAGTCTGGCCGATCTGCCGTTCAGCCGGCATCCAGCCCTTCTGAACCAGCGGACGCGAACAGCCATATTCGGCGCCGAGCGCCCGCGCGAGCTTCGTCACAACCTGCAGGTTCTCCGCCCCGCCCAGCCCGAGGCCTCCCGCAACGACGACATCGGCATAGGCCAGATTTGCCTTTACCGACTGCGCATCGGGCAGGAAGCCAAGGACCTTGGTGACGATCTCGTCCTCGAGCATCGACACCTTGTGTTCGACGACCCGGCCGACCGGCTTTTCCATACGCTGCGGCATCGCCATGACTCTCGGTCGCACTGTCGCCATCTGCGGCCGGCAGTTGAGCGTATAGATGGTGCATAGCAAGGAACCCCCGAAAGTCGGCCGGGTCGCGGCAAGCGAACCGTCAGGATCCACGTCAAGTTGAGTGCAGTCAGCCGTGAGACCCGTCAGCAGGGTAGTCGCCACGGAGCCGGCAAGGTCCCGGCCACGCATGGTGGCACCCAGAAGCAGGATCTCGGGTTTGTATGTATTGACCAGGTCAGTCATTGCCCTAGTGAAGGGCTCGTTGCGATAGTCGGCGAGCAGCGGCGTCTCCACGATATAGACAAGATCGGCACCATAGGCGAAGGCCTGGGCGACGGCATACCAAGAGGCCTCTCCCGGCGGTCCGAGCACGACTCCCGCAAGCTGCACGCCAAGCTTGTCGGCCAGCTTGCGACCTTCCCCGAGCAGTTCGAAAGAAACCGGATGGACTTCGCCGCGCTCCAGCTCGATGAAGACCCAGACGTGCCGATAATCCTTGAAATGCTCGGGCAGATCCTTCTTCATGCCGGCACGACTGCCGGCAGGCGGGGTTTCTCGGTTCACGCTCGACATCCTAAGCTCCTTGCCCTGAGCCACCCTCGAAGGCCAATTCGTGTTCCAGCGCCGGCTGGCGCGCGAAAATTGCGGCAATCAGCTCGTCAGCGAGATCACGCAGCGCCTTATCTGCGGTGTCGATTTGCACCGCCTTTTCTGCCCGGCTGGTCGGGGCGAACACACGCTTCACGACAGTGGGCGATCCGCGAAGACCGCATTTGCCGAGGTCCCCGATACCGGCGTCGGCCGCACTCCACTTTACGATCTGACTGCGGGCGGCGCGCAGGGCATCGTGCAGCGAGCCGCGACGGATCTCGTTAATACCTTCCAGCACCGTAATGAGACAAGGAAGCTTGCTCTTCAGCTTCTGCGTGCCGCTCTCCGTACGGCGCTCGACCGTGATCTCGCGTGCATCGAGATCAAGGGAGGCGATCCTTGCGACGTAGGTGAGTTGCAGGAGGTCGAGGCGCTTGGCGATGCCCGGCCCGACCTGGGCAGTGTCGCCGTCTATTGTCTGCTTGCCGGTAAAGACGATGTCTGGCGGGCCGAACGTCTCACCGATCTTGCCAATTGCCTGAGAGAGGGCGAACGAGGTCGCCAGGGTGTCGGAGCCGGCAAAAAAACGGTCGGTCAGGAGCACCGCGCGGTCGGCGCCGTAGGTGAGCGCCTTGCGCAGTGCGTCCTCTGCCATAGGAGGACCCATGGTGAGCACGGTGACCTCGCCGCCATCGATGTCGCGTAGTGTGAGTGCTGCTTCAAGGGCGAACAGATCGTATGGGTTGATGATGGTCGGCACACCCTGGCGCATGATCGTGTTGGTCACCGGGTGGACGCGTATCTGCGCGGAGTCCGGGACCTGCTTGATACAGACGACGATATGCATGCGGTCTCTCTGGCTCCTATCGGGATGCGGCTTGGCGCTTCATCTCCTTGCAAGCATCATTCGTGCCAACCGCTGAGCATCGCGCCATACCTTTGAGCCGCGGCACTCTGCTTCTGAGGTGTGTCCGTGAGAGGCGGGTTTGTCGGCTTCACGACGTTGTCGTGTCGCAACCGTGTCGCGTTCACTCCTTCCCGAACGGTTTCAGGATGGAATCGAATGGGACGAAGGGGCGGCCCGGCGTGGCGGGGCGATTTGGATCGTGGTCTTTGAGCACCTTGAAGACCCGCTGCCTGAGCGGCGAGGACGTCGCGAAGTCCTCATAGGCCCGTTCCAGTGTCGCGCGCGCGCGCGCGGCGATCACCTGGTCGGTGACGCCGGAGAAGTCCTCTTCGGCGAGATATTGGCCCATGCGCTTCATGATGTGGAGCCGCGAGACATCGAGCACTTTGGCATCATAGAAGACGCCAAGGGCCACGAAGAACTCCTCCGCAGCAGACAAGCCTTTCAGCCGCGTGAGAATGTCGGTGACGTCGATGATTGGCCTTTCGGCGGGACAGTGGCTCATTGCAATCTCCCTGTTCGGTGATGATGGTCTCGGGCTCGGCTTTCTGTTCTCCACCAAGATCCGCATTCAAATGCCATCGCCGTATCCGTCGCAGGCTGGGAACGGATCACGGAGCTTCGCCACCAGTGCGGGCATGACCTCGAGCACCCGGTCGATATCCATCCCGCTGTTGTCGCGCGACAAGGAGAAGCGGATTGCCCCTTGTGCCGCGCTGCTGGCAACGTTCATTGCTTTCAGGACATGGCTGAGCTCCTGCGAGCCGCAACCGCAGGCGGAGCCAGAGGAACAGGCGATCCCCTCGCGATCGAGAAGGAGCAGCAGGCCATCGGCCTCGACGTTCTCGAAGGCGATGTTGGTTGTATTCGAGAGCCGATCCAGCGGATCGCCGGTCACGAAAGCGTCTGGAATGCGCTGGATAAGTCCGCACTCCAACCGATCGCGGAGAGACTTTATGAGCTTGCTGTCCTCATCCATGAATTTCATGGCAAGTTCGGCTGCCTTCCCAAGCCCAACGATGCCAGGGGTATTCTCCGTGCCGGCGCGCCGGTTGCGCTCCTGGTGCCCGCCCTTGATCAGCGAACGGAAGTGCACGCCGCGCTTCACATAAAGCGCACCGATCCCTTTGGGGCCGTGCAGCTTGTGACCGGAGAGCGACAGCATGTCGATTGCTGTGGATTTCAGGTCCATCGGGAGTTTACCGACCGCCTGCACCGCGTCCGTATGGAACAGGGCACCGACTTCCTTGGCCAATTCAGCAAGCTCGGCGGCAGGGAAAATCGTGCCGGTCTCATTGTTTGCCCACATGATCGAGACGATTGCCACGTTCGTGGTCAGCGCCGCCTTATAGGCGTCGACGTCGAGCCGGCCACGGTCATCGACCGGGATCTTGTGCACCTTGAGGCCGCACGTCTTCTCAAGATGCTCGCACAGCTTCAGCACAGCCGGATGCTCGACCGCGGAGGTCACGATCTCTGTGCGGTGAGGCATTACCCCCAGCCCCGAAAGGATCGCCGCATTGTTGCTTTCCGTTCCGCCCGATGTGAAGGCGATCTCATCGTCGAATTCCGCGCCGATCAGCGCTTGCACCTGCTGGCGCGCCTTTTTCATGGCCACGCTCACGGCAGCGCCAAATCCGTGCTTTGACGAAGGATTGCCGAACTGATCCATAAACAGCGGCCGCATTGCTTCATAGACTGCAGGATCCACTCGCGTGGTCGCGTTGTTATCGAGATAGACCGGCCTCATGAAGCTCTCCTTAGCTGACCGAAAACACGCATTAGGGCAGACCCGAACGTCGACGGGTCTCTTCTCTCAGGCCATCAGCCGAAGGACTTCCCACAAGCGCATTTTTCACGTCCGTTCGGGTTATCGAAGACAAAGCCAGAGGATTCGAAGCTGGTGACGAAATCGACCGTCATACCCGCGACATGGAGTTGCGAGCTTACGTCCACGAACACCCTGACGCCGCCTGTCTCGATGATCGCATCGCCCTCACGCGCGAGGCTTTCCAAGCCCATCAGATACTTCAGTCCCGCGCAGCCGCCCCCCTCGACTTTAATGCGCAGGCCTTCCGCCGGCTCCTCGGCTTGGGAAAGCGCGGTCCTTACCGCGGCGACAGCATTTTCGGTGAGCGTGATCATGGGACGCCTTCTCCTCGAGTGCGCGATGCGTTCGCCGATGGCGACGCATGTGCCGTGCCAAGGAGAAAGTTGTTTTCTAAAACAACGTGATGTTTTTAGCACCGGCACGTCGCAGGTCGTAAATCGTCGGACATCGCACAACACGCAGCCGGTGCGATGGCGTGGGTAGGGCTTTTCCCCGCGCATCCGCTCTTCCTCTAGAAATGCTGGGCACCAAACACCCGCTGTCGGCTTTGTCGAACCCACAACATCGCGGTGTCCCGCCAGCCTCTCTTCAAGCCATTGAATAATCTGGAAAGCTGTTCTGTGAGGCTCTTTCGAGGCAGTTGGCATAAGTTTTGAAGCTCCTTCGTTGCGAGGCGGCAAGAAAGCGACCGCCATTCATGTCACCCGTGACACCGCAGCGAAGGAAGGACAGCATCATGTCAGGTCTGCCTCAGATCCCCATTCAATGGGCCTCGTGGCATTTACATTGGCCACCTCCCAAAACACGTTCGCCGCCATTGTCGACCTTCGGCAAAAGATCTTGATCATCAGCTGCGACCCATCGCCGATTCCATCGGCACACCGCCGCTTCTGCTTCGACGTTTCGGAGCGCGCAGAGACCGGTAGCGAACTGATTGACGATGAGATCGCAGCCATAAAGATCGATGCCGGCGAGGCGACTACAATGGAGTCAGCTGGCTTTCGCGTGACGAGCTGCGGGACGTCCTGCCCCGCAGTCTCCTTCCCTTATCACTACCAGCGGTCTCCGCCTTCGAAACGCTGATCGACCCCGACTCCGATGTGGAAGCGATCGCATACCCGCCCGACCCATTGGGCCGCGGTATGGCAAAGATCATCCGACGCAGTGCCGTCCAATGACCATCTCGAAGGACTCGCGTCTTTCGATCACGCCGAGCTCAGCCGTTCACCTGCTCGTCACGCTGAACTTTAACGCCCGGAACACAGGAAAAATGGAACGCCAACCTTGGGTAATTGTGCTCCAGCAAGTGCTTGTGCCGGTAGGCCGCCCAACGTGCTCGCCAGTGCTGAGGCAAACAGATCTGGAACTTACGACCGTGAACAGTCATGCCGATGGCGCAGCAAACAATCCGAGGAATCCGTTCGCACATGTCGAGGCGGCGGGCTGGGGCCAGGGCCTGAGAACGCTCACGCGTATTACCTACATGAATTTGCGTCACCGGTGGCAGGTTGCTTTCGCAATTGGATCGACGTTCATCGCCGCAACCCTCCAACTGCTCATTCCTAAACTGCTCGGTCAGGCCGTTGACCAGGTCCGGATCGGTGAGGGCATCTCCGGCGGTGCCGTCGAACAAGCGCTTTGGATATCGGCTCTCCTGCTGCTCGCCGTCAGTGTGCTGCGCGGCCTATTCACATTGGCGCAGAACTACTTTGCCGAATCGGTCGGGCATCACTTCGCCTATGAGCTGCGGCTCGCCTGCTATGAGAAGATCCAGCGCCTCAGCTTCTCCTTTCACGACCAGGGGCATTCAGCCGATCTCATCACCATCTGCATGCTCGATCTCGAAGGTGTGTGCTGGTATTTCTCCACAGCGCTGGTCCGCGCTGTCCTGCTGGCCATGTTAATCGGCATTGGCGCCTACATTCTGCTCTCCACCAATCTGGAGCTCGGTGTTCTGGCGCTGAGCTTTGTGCCCTTCGTCGCATGGCGCTCATCGCGAACCCAGCTCAAGCTGCGCGCCACCTGGTTCGAACTGCAGGGGCGGCTCTCCGTTCTGAGCCGCGTCATGGAGGAAAATCTCTGCGGCATCCGCGTTGTCCGCGCTTTTGCCGCACAAGCCCATGAGATGCTGAAGTTCGAGCGTGCCTCCAAGAACGCGCTCGCACTTGCCCAGCAACGCGCCGACATCTACGCGCGCGACACTTCGGCGATGACCTTCTCCTTCTTGTTTGCCATGGGGCTGGTCCTCTGGATTGGCGGCAGCAAGGTCATCGCGGGTGAGATCAGCGTCGGAACCCTCACGACGTTCCTGACATTCATGACCGTCCTGCAAATGCCGGTCCGCCAAATCGGTTTGATGATCAACGCTTTCGCTCGCGCTTCGACATGCGGTTCACGTCTGTTCGGCTTCCTCGACCTGGACATCACGATTAAGGACGCACCCCACGCTAGTCCCCTCGAGATCAGCGAGGGCACTGTGCGCTTTGACAATGTCTCGTTCGCTTATCCTGGCGCTGAAAACCGCCAGATCCTGCGGAATATCAGTTTCCAGGCCCGTAGAGGTGAGACTGTCGCTATCGTCGGTCCACCTGGCTCGGGCAAGTCGACAATCGCTCACCTGATCCCGCGTTTTTACGATGTCACCGGCGGCACCATCACGCTTGATGGGCAAGACATCCGCAATGTCACTCTTTCCTCGCTTCGCACGGCGGTCGCGGTCGTGCAGCAAGATCCATTCTTGTTCACCACAACGGTGGAGAACAACATCGCTTATGGAGACCCCTGGGCCAACGAATCGCGGATCGAGCGCGCAAGCGAATCCGCCCAGCTGCACAACTACATCCTGGGTCTGCCCGCTGGCTACAAGACGGTCGTGGGCGAACGTGGCGTTTCCCTCTCGGGCGGCCAGCGCCAGCGTCTCACAATCGCCCGCGCGATGATGCTGCGCCCATCAGTCATTGTTTTTGACGACTCGACCGCGGCGATCGACGCGGCCACCGAACAGCGCATTCGCTCGGCCATGCGCCGTTTCGCCAAAAACCGCGTGACGATCATCATTGCCCACCGGCTGAGTTCCGTCATGCACGCCGATCAAATCCTTTTCGTTGAAAATGGCGAGATCGTCGAGCGCGGCACTCATGAAGAACTTCTGGTCAATGCAGGGCGCTATGAGGCTCTTCACAATCTTCAGACGCGCCCACGCGATGATGACGGCGCGAACTGATGTCGCAGATCGCCGACGCTGAAAGCGAACGCAACGGTGTCCGCGACGGTACGCGCCCGCCGCGCGCTGTCGTCGGCTCGCATCGGATCGAAGACGAGGTGTTCGGACAGGCTTTTGACAAGAACATTGTTCGGCGGATCTGGGCATTCGTTGAGCCTTACCGGATCAAGGCTGTTATCGCGGTTGTCGCAGTCCTGATCTGCGCCGGCGTGCAGCTTCTCATCCCGCTGATCATCCGCTACGCGGTCGAGCACGCCATCACTCCGGGAAGCCGCGATCGCTCTGCGCTGCTTGCGGCCGCTGGCGCCTTTTTTCTCGCGATTCTGGTCAATCGCGTTGCCAGCTACATGCAACAGAGCGTGATCGGCAAAATGGTCGAGGTTGTGCTCTTCGACATTCGCCGCGCCATGTTCGGCCATCTGCAGAAGGTGTCCCTTTCCTTTATGGACCAGACCGAGGTCGGACGTTTGATGTCGCGACTCCAGGGCGATGTCAGTTCAATCCAGGAATTTCTCGAGACCTCAGTGCTTTCGGTGGGCGATATCGCCCTTCTTTTCGGCATCATCTTCGTCATGCTGTGGCTGGACTTATCGTTGGGGCTCCTTACGCTTTCGGTCTTGCCAGTCCTCTTCATCGTCCGCATGGTCTGGCTGCCGAGCGCCCGCAATGCCTTCATGGCCGCGACTGAGACCAACTCGGCCACCAATGGCGCGCTGGCCGAGGCAATTCATGGCGTGCGGGCCGTCCAATCCATGGATCGCCAGCAGGTCAACTTTCTCCTCTATGACGACAAGGCCCATGCCAATCTCAAGACGCAACTGACAGCTGCCAAATACGCCCAGGTCATGGTGCCGATTGTCGATACCCTCACGGGCCTTGCCATGGCCGCCATCGTCCTGGGCGGTTCAAAGGTCGTGAACGACCCCATTGATGTGGGCGTGACCATAGCATTCCTGTTTTATATCCAGCGCTTCTTCGACCCGATCCGCTCGCTCACGCTGCAGTATTCTGTCATGCAACGCGCAATGGCGTCGGGCAAACGGCTGACAGAGGTGCTCGACCTGGACATCGAGATTCAGGACAAGCCGGACGCCAAGGCGCTTTCGCCGCAGATGGACGGTTCGGTCGAATTCAGGAATGTCACTTTCGGCTACGATCCCAAACATCCGGTGCTGAAAAACATTTCCTTGAAGATCAGCCCCGGGGAGACAGTCGGTCTGGTTGGCCCAACCGGTTCGGGCAAATCGAGCGCCATGGCACTCGTTCACCGCTTCTATGACGTCCAGCGCGGCCAAGTGCTGGTCGGCGGACATGATGTGCGCGATCTGACCCAGGAATCGCTCGGACGGCAGGTCGCCATGGTCCTGCAGGAGCCGTTCCTCTTCACGGGGACGATTTTCGACAACATCCGCTATCACAGGACGGACGTGACGCGCGACGAGGTCATCGAAGCCGCCAAAGCCGTCGGCGCCCATACCTTCATTATGAGCCTGACCGGCGGCTACGACGCCCCTCTGGGCGAGCGCGGCGGCAATCTCTCGCTTGGTCAGCGCCAGCTCATCAGTTTCGCTCGCGCTCTCGTGGCCGATGCCAAGATCCTCATCCTCGATGAAGCAACCGCCAACATCGACAGCTACACGGAAATGCTGATCCAGAAAGCTCTGACAAAGCTTCTGGAAGGCCGCACCGGCTTGGTGATTGCCCACCGTCTTGCCACGATCCGCAATGCCGACCGCATCATCGTGCTGCAGAACGGAGAAGTGATCGAAACCGGCAACCACGATCACCTGATGGCCATGGGCGGGCTGTACTTCAAACTCTACAATCTCAATTATGCCTCGTTCGACGACCTTCCCGAGGAGCAACTCGATATCACCGCGCAAACGGGGGGCCAGACTTGATGCCGCGGGCAGCTGTTCACGCGATTGCCAGGACGGGTTCAGCACCCGGCGGAGCGACCGCACCCCAGCGGGGCGCGACCTGGGCCGGACAAACGCCACAGCCACCTCTCACACCAATCAAGAACGCCCTCGACTTGAATCATGAAGCTTTCGCCGCGGGGACGAGCGGGCAGATTTGATTGCCATCAACGCCAGCCACGCTTCTCCCGGCGCCGTTGCACGGAGGAGGGGATGTTCATTGCCTCCCGGTATTTCATGACGGTGCGGCGAGCAAGGTCGATGCCGTTTTCCCTCAGCCGCACAGCAATGTCCTCATCGGAAAGCACGGCATCTTCTGCGGCGATCATCGCCTTGATCTGATGGCGAACGGCTGAGGCGGAGTGGGCGTCGCCGCCTCCGCAAGAGCCGATGGCGACGCTGAAAAAATACTTCAGTTCGAACACGCCGCGCGGCGTGGACATGTACTTGTTCGACGTCACCCGGCTGACAGTCGACTCATGCATGTTGATAGCATCAGCGACGGTTCTGAGATTGAGGGGCCGCAGATGCGCCACGCCATGTCTCAAAAAGGCATCCTGCTGGTGCACGATCTCAGCGGCCACCTTAAGGATCGTCTTGGCGCGTTGATCGAGGCTGCGGACAAGCCAAATCGCGTTCTCCATGCATTCGTTTAGGAATGCCTGATCCTGTGGGTTATGGGCGGTGAGCCGCGAGACTTTGACGAAATAACTTTGGTCGATCAGCACCTTGGGGAGCGTGTCAGGATCAAGTTCGACATTCCATCCACCTTCGCGCGACGGCTGCACCCAGACCTCAGGTTGTATTGATTCCGGCCCTCCTGATTGGAATCGGTTGCCAGGCTTGGGATCGAGCGCACGCAGTTCGTGCAGCATGTCTACAAAGTCGTCGTCATCGACCCCGCAACGCCGCTGCAATGCCTTGAAGTCACGGTCAGCAAACATCTCGACATTGGCCACCAAAGCTGCCATCGCTGGGTCGAACCGGTCTTGCTGACGCAACTGTATTTCAAGGCACTCGCCGAGAGTTCGCCCAAATAGCCCCGGTGGGTCAAAAAGCTGCAAGGCTGCCAGAACCCTTTCCACGACAGACAGGGGAACATTCAGGATTCCCGCCAACTCCAAAAGGTCCACCCGAAGGTACCCGATGTCGTCCAGATGATTGGCAAGCGCGCCGGCAATCATCCGCTCCTGTGGGTTGAACGCGGTGAAGGCGATCTGGCGAGCGATATGTTCGTGCAGTGTTTCGGGATTGGCGACATAGCTTTCCGCGGTATGGTCTTCCCCTGACCCGGCAGCGGGTGTGTCGCGCGTTGACTTCTCTTCCCTGAGCCGCTCAGAAGGCTCGGCCCCGTTTTCGCGTTCGCCCCTGGGCGGATCCTCGCCCAAAACCGACGGGACATCACCATCAGCCTCACTGTCGTTTGGAGCCAGCTCCAAAAGGGGGTTCTTCTCGACTTGCTGCTCTACGAATTGGCGCAGTTCAATATGCGCCAGTTGCAGTAACCGAATCGACTCGATGAGTTGAGGTGTTAGAACCAGAGATTGCTTCTGGCTCTGAAGCAGGCTTGCTGAGGGCTTCATGATTATCGCAATGCCCCTAGCCTGCGCGCAACGGGCTCTGTGGGACGTTGACTCCACTAGGCCATACCGCGGCCGTGGTTTTTGCGCCCCTCAGGGTTTCAAGAATGTTCTGCGGGGACGAGACGCCATAGGGGTCGGTTTCGCAGTTGTCGGAGAAACCTTCCTCCTCGAACCATTGCTCCACCACACCATCGTTGATCACGGCGGCGTAACGCCAGGAGCGCATGCCGAAGCCGACATTGTCCTTGGCCACCAGCATACCCATCTTGCGCGTGAACTCGCCCGAGCCGTCCGGAATGAGCCGAACTTTCCGCAGCCCCAGGGCCTTGCCCCAAGCATTTATGACGAAGGCGTCGTTGACCGAGACACAGTAGATCGCCTCAACCCCCTCTTTCTCGAACTCATCATAGAGCGCTTCAAAATCCGGCACTTGGTAAGTCGAGCAAGTCGGCGTGAAGGCACCAGGCAGCGAGAACAGGATGACGCGCTTGCCCCTGAAATAGTCGTCGGAAGTTTTGTCATCCCAGCGGAACGGATTTGGCCCGCCAATAGATTCGTCGCGAATACGTATGCGAAACGTCGCGAAGGGAATTCTCTTGTTCACGGTCATCAAGTATTGCTCCTATAGAAGGGAAACTGGCGCAGTGCTTCTCTGTGGGGTCGACGCAACATCGACACTGGCCGGCATGGGTCAGGCGTTCTGCGGGGCCCGATCCTTGCCGTCTGCGGCAACGGTCAGGCTCCCGCTCTTCGGCACCCGGCGACGTCGATCTGGGTGACTTAGGTTCTCTGGCACGCCTTCTACGGCCATGCCGTTGGAAGGGGTATCGACGACGAATTGCTTGTCCTCGAGTGGTGGCCAACGTAGCCGCCAAAGGCGGTCGCATATGCGTTTGCCCAGCATTCAAGCCACATCGACATTGCCCCTCGCTCTGCAAGGCTCATCTCCTCGGTCCGTGAAGCGTTCGCTCATCTCCACGCACAGATCGTGCCAAAGGAGAAATCGCTTGTAAAACAAGGTGGCGGTTCCAATTTGCTTTGTCGCATGTCGGACATCGGACACTGCGAAGGGCAGTCGGACGGCTCGCGCAATTCCGCTTCCGCTGTGGAGCACCTTGTCCAGGTTTCCTGGGATGGCTGAACGGACGTCCCAGCGTCGGGTTTGTCGAATCGGCGACGCTCGTGTCGTCCGCGTTTTTCTGCGCTCCCACTAAACGCACGAGAAATGCCTTCCAGGTTCTTGTTGTGTCGCTGGCGGCGCAGTTGGCACGGCGTTTGAATCTGATCACCACGAGCGGCTGGACGCTGCCGGTAGGCTTTCAGGTCGCGGGCGACATCGCGGGTCGAGGCAACGAAGCAGGGAAGCAAAAATGTCAGGTCAGTCCCACGAGGGCATTATTTGGAAAACGGGCGTCACCCGCCGAGTTCGAACGCCCTATCGCCCTGATCGGTTACCACACGCACAGTCACCCGGCGCCGGCCAATGGCCTTCGATCGATCCGGCGGTCAGGTTCGACGAGCATGTCCTTGCCTGTGTCCTCTCAAGAGCGCTCGAGGAGATCAATGCCGGCGAGGCGACCGCGACACAGGCAACCGGCCTTTCGCGTGCCGATCTGCGTGATGTCCTGACGGACCGTTTCCGCCATCTCCCTATCAGTGCGTTCGCCCTGGAAGAGGCGACCGACGTGGAGCCGGAGATGGAGGAACAACTCCTACGCGACCTGCTGCTGGCGCAGGCCCGGCCGGGCGACCCGGCCAGCGCCCGGTTTGCCAAACTCATCGCCCGGCGCGCCATGCGCAATGACCATCTCTGGCAGGATCTTGGCCTTTTCAACCGGGCCGAACTCAGCCTCTTGTTCGCTACGCATTTTCCGACACTGGCAGCCGGCAACACCAAGAACATGAAATGGAAGAAGTACCTTTACCGCATGCTCTGCGAGGCTGAAGGCCTTTCCATATGCACTGCGCCCAGTTGCCGCCAATGCAATGATTTCGAAAGCTGCTTTGGCTCGGAGGAAGACGAAAGCTGCCTTGCACGGATCAGGAACGACATCGGCCTGAATTAAAAGCTGCTTCCGTCAGAGGTATGAGGCCGCCAGAGCTCACACGGCGGTGTCGCTGGGAGGAGGGAAGTTCCATCGCTTCGCACTTGTGACAGTGCGCTCGAGCCGGAGGCCGAACCCCATACGGTCCCAAGGAGGCGTCAGATGAGGAAAAATGAAGGTACGAGCAGTCCGGTCCCGGACCATGTCCCGCTCGAACTGGTAAGGGACTTCAGCCTGTTCACGTCGCCTGGGATGCCACCCACGGCCAACGGGGATCCCCACGCAGCCGTGGCCTGCGTCCATGCCGGGCCACCGATCTTTTACGCCCCCCACAACACGCGCGATGGCCGGGGTACCTGGGTCATCACGCGCGCCAGAGACCAGCGCAGGGTGCTGCAGGACACCGAAACCTTTTCCAGCCACCGCAGCATCTTCGCCTCCGCGCTCGGCGAAAACTGGCCGATGATCCCACTCGAACTTGACCCACCGGCTCATGGTATTTTTCGTTCACTACTCAACCCACTGTTTTCACCCCAGCGGGTAAGAGCGCTGGAACCAGCTGTCCGGGAGCGGGCGATCGCACTTATCGACAGGATCGCCGCCTCTGGCACAAGCTGCGATGTCATGAAGGATTTCGCCTTCCCTTTCGCGGTTAACATCTTTCTTCGTTTTCTCGGGCTATCCGACCACCGCCTCGACATATTTGTCGGCTGGGGGAAGGATCTCCTCCACGGCGAGCCTGTCAAAAGGTCGGCAGCGGCCCAGCGGATTGTCTCTTTCATCGACGACCTTGCAGCCCTCCGCCGCAAGGTACCCGTCGGTGATTTCATGACCTTCGTCGTGCAGGCTAAGGTCGAGGGTCGCCCGCTGACCGACAAGGAAGTCCGCGGCATCGGCGTGCTCGTGTTCGTCGCGGGGCTCGACACGGTCGCAGCAGCGATAGGCTTTGATTTGTCCTATCTTGCGCGCAATCCGAAAGACCAGGAATGGCTGCGGAGCAAGCCCGAACGCATCGTGCTGGCAGCCGAAGAATTGCTGCGCGCCTTTCCGACCGTGCAGATGCTCCGCGTGGCAACCAAAGATGTCGACTTCGAAGGCGCACCCATCCGCAAGGGGGACTACATTTCCTGCGCCACGATGATTGCCAATCGTGACCCGACGGAATTCGCATGCCCCGACACGGTCGATCTGGCACGAGAGGAGAATTGCCACACCGCCTTTGCCCATGGTCCCCACCGCTGCCTTGGCTCACACCTTGCACGGCGCGAGATTGTCATTGGCCTGGAGGAGTGGCTTGCGCGCATCCCGTCGTTCCGGATCAAGGAAGGTACAGCGCCCATCACCCACGGCGGCCATGTGTTCGGGATCGAAAATCTGATCCTGGATTGGTGCTGACCAACGCCGTCCCCGAGCCGGGAGAACAAATATGGAGCTCGTGCCATGCGCATCATCGTCGACAAGGCCAAATGCCAGGGGCACGCGCGATGCTGGGCACAAGCATCGGACGTCTTCACGCTTGATGACGAGGGCTACATCCTGCCCGGTGACATCAAGGTGGCGCTGGGAGACGAACCGCTGGCGGCAAGGGGCGCGCGATCCTGCCCCGAACGTGCACTGGAAATCGATGGCACGGCCGCAGCCGATTGGTGACCGTCTTTGTCATCGGGCGTGTCGCGGGTTGGCCGCATCAGGCCGCGCCCAAGACACGCAAACAGCCAGGCGAGGGGCGGTCCACCGTGTCGGTCGAGCGCCGAACACTCGTTGTTGCGCAACTGAATGCGCCAAAACGCCTCTTCCAACCTAGAACTTGGGACAAAGCAATGGACCACGCAAAAGTTATCGAACTGCTCGACCGGGAGGCCATCCGCGATTGCCTTTATCGGTACTGCCGCGGAATAGACCGCGCCGACGAGGCGGCACTGCGCAGCGCGTACTGGCCCGATGCGCATGACAATCATGGTGCCTATTGCGGCCCGGCCGAGGGGTTCATCCAGTTTGCGCTGGATACCTTCAAGACCCGACCGCGCTACGTCCATCAGGTCACGAACATCCTGATCGATTTCATCAGCCCGGCTAAGGCCGCCGTCGAGAGCTATTTCACCGCGCTGCAACGCGGACCCGACAAGGCCGGCGAAATACGCCAGGAGCTTCTCTGCGGCCGCTATTGCGATGTGTTTCAGAAGCGGGAAGGGGCGTGGCGGATTGCCGAACGGACGGTGGTCTACGACTGGCAGGAGGAGCAGATCCCGCCGGCGGGATTCGAGCCAGAGCGGTTCGGGCCCCGGCAGCCGGTCGGAGCACCGCATCCAGTCGACCCGGTCTACGCGCTCGCCGCGCGCTGCGGCGGAGGCGAAAAACTAGGCCTGTGCTGCAATGTCCCATCCCCTCTTCCGGCGGAGGCCTGTCCGCTTGCCATGCTGCGGAGATAATGGGTGACCCAGAGCGGACCTGGCCCACTTGGGGCGGAAATGAACTGTCACCAGGACGTGCTTCTGTGCCGAAACCGATCCTTCCGTCACATGGCGTCGCAGGGCCGAGATCGGTGGGCGCTGATGGCAGCGAAGCTCTCATGAAGCCGCTGGCAGGACGCATCGTGATCATAACAGGCGCTGCAGGCGGGATCGGCCGTGTCCTGGCCGATACGCTTGCCGCGGATGGAGACGTCGTCGTTGCCGTAGACCTTCCCGGCAGGGGGGTGCTTGAACTGGCCCGCCATCTCGGCCGCCCGCATCTCGGCCTCGAGTACGATGTCTCGAAAGAAGACGACATCCTTGCGCTTTACCGCCGGGTCGAAGCACAGTTCGCGCGGATCAGCGTACTCGTCAACAACGCGGGTATTGGGCCCACCGTGGACGCGACTGTCGACACCACTATCGAGTCCTTCCGACGCACCCTGGCGGTAAACCTGATCGGGCCCTTCGTCATGGCCCGCGAAGCAGCGAGGCGGATGCAGCCGGGCGCTGTCATCGTCAACGTCGCCTCGATATCGGGCTTGGTCAGCAATCCCAAGCGCCATGTCTACGCTGCGTCGAAAGCTGGCCTGATCTCCTTCACGAAATCTTTGGCGTGCGAGTGGGCTTCGCGGGGCATTCGCGTGACGGCGGTAGCACCGGGCTATGTGCGCACTTCGATGACTGCGGCACTTGAACGTGACGGCAAAGCGGACCTGGCGGCGGTGCGCCGCCGCGTGCCGATGGGGCGCGTGGGGCGCCCCGACGAGGTCGCCCGGGCCGTACGATTTCTGGCCAGCCCGCAAGCGAGTTACATCACCGGTTCGGTGCTGACGGTTGATGGTGGTTGGATGTCCTTCAACCAGCCGGGCGATGCACATCCGCCGGTGGATGGGACGCCAGGAGCCGAACTCTCCCGTCCAGCCGAGCACACCGGCGCGGACCGTGCTTGTCACGGGCGGGGCAAAGGGCATAGGCGCGGCCGTCGTTCGTCACTTTGCCGCGAACGGGGACACCGTCGTGATTGCCGACAGAGATCGCACTGCCGCGACAGAACTCGCGCGATCGCTCGGCGGCGAGCATGTCGCGAAAACCGTGAACCTGAACGTCGAAAGCGACGTGGTGGCGCTGTTCGACGAATTGAGGGGGCGCTTCGGCCGCTTGGAGGTCCTCGTCAACAGTGCTGTTGTCGCCGACATGTCGGCGGTCGACCAAATGCTGCCGGCACAGACCGAACACGTTCTTGATGTGACTCCGGTGCCTTCACTTGCGCGCGTGAGGCGATCAAGATGATGCGCCCCGGAGGCATGATCCTTCATATTGCACCGTTCAACACCTCTCTGCCCTTGCCACCGCGCCATGCATATGCGGCATCCAAGGCGGGGTTGGAAATCCTGACCCGCTGCATGGCGGCCGAACTGGGTCCGGGCGGCATTCGGACGGCCACCGTCGCTCCTGGCTACATCCGCACGCCTGGCAGCAGCATCGACCCGAAAGCGATCAGCCGGCGCATTCCGATGGGCAGGATGGGAGAGCCGGAGGAGGTCGCGGACGCAGTGCTCTTCCTCGCTTCGCCAGACGCTTCATACGTCAACGGCTCAATCCTGTACGTGGACGGCGGCTTGACCTCGTTCGGTGATGCAGGATTCGCCAGCGAACGCGATCAGGAGGCAACCGAGGACTTGGAATGATTGTCGACTGAGCTGGCGGGCTGCGGCTGGTGCACGGAAGCGCGGCGCAAGGCGAGGCCGCATTAGCGCCAACCTTCCGGGCGCGGCTGCGATCGCCGAACCGGAAGCGGCTTGCCGCAATCGTGGTGGACTGAGCCACCACGAAGACAGCATCGACACCGCGGCCAACGCCGTCGACACACGTCTCAAGCATCCCCCGCTCAGCCAACCTCCGTGAAACAAGGAACCACCATGGAATTCGCGACATTCATCCTGGCCGCTCAACGCGGCTATCATCAATCGTCCAGCAGTGTGATCCGCAACTCCATCGAACAGGCGGTGGTTTCGGAGCAGGCTCAATTCAACACCGCCTGGTTCGCCGAGCACCACTTCAATAATTACAGCCTGATTCCGTCGCCCTTGATGATGGTGGCGCACTGCGCCGGCATGACGAACACCATTCGGCTCGGCACTGGCGTCTGCGTTCTCCCGCTCTATCAGCCACAGCGCCTGCTCTCCGAGATCGGCTTCGCCGACGTCGTTTCGAACGGCCGCCTCGAACTCGGAGTCGGCTCGGGGTACCAGCAGTTCGAGTTCGAGCGTTTCGGCGTCGATGTCGATGAGGCGCCGGCTGTATTTTCTGAATATTTGGCGATTCTACTCAAGGGCCTCAACCAGAAGATCTTCGAACACAATGGCCAGTATGAGAAGATACCGCCGACGGCGATCTCCGTACGCACCCTTCAGAAGCCGACCCCGCCGATCTGGATCGCCGCCGGATCCGCGCGCAGCATGGGCCGGGCGTATCGTGAGGGACACAATCTTTTTGTCACAGCATTCCACAACGGCTTGGAGACCATGCGCATGCTGCGCGAAAGCATCGAGAAGGCGGCGGCTTCCGAGGCTAAGAACGTCGCGCACTCGAGGATATCGCTGCTGCGCTGCTGCTATGCCAGCGACAACGCCGCGGAAATCAACAGCTATCTCGACAATGCCCGTTTCCAGCGCCGGCTATCTGAAGCACTGCATCAGCGCCGCCAGCAGAGCCAGGACGGCTACCTGCTGCAGGAAACACCTACGCAGCAGGATCTGTCCTTCGAGAATATGCGCGAGAACTTGCCGATCGGCAGCGTGAATCGCGTGATCGATCGCCTACTGGAAGAGATAAACATCCTGAAACCGGACCAGATCGCGATTCAGACCCAATTGGGAGATTTCGACCACAACACGATGCTGCGCCAGCTCGATCTCTGGGGGGACAAGATCATCCCGGCGGTCAACAAATCGCTTGGTCACACCGTGGTTTCAAATTCGCAGCGGCCTGGTTTGAATTAGACTGCATTGGCGTGGCGCTGTTCGCCATCGGAGATCGTCACCGGACGCTTGTCGATGCTGCCAGCATATCGCTTCAGGCCGCGGTTCGGTCGGGATCCTTTTCAAACAACGTCGCTCTTGGTTCGACAAAGCGCGCCCCCGCTTTCACGGCATTTGGAATCGCAAACCAGTTTCAACCTTCGGCGTAATGGCGCCGGTTCGTCAGGCTGTCGTCAGCAATGACCTCTATCGGGGCCCTAGTGATCTGCCTGCGAGTCAAAGCCAGCCGGGTGACTTTGATCCCGAATTGATTACGGGGTAGAAATGAAGAGGTCCTTCCTGCTGGCTGCCACCGCGATTGGCTTGCTCGCTGTGTTTATGACGGCGAAATCGTTTGCGTCCGAAGTCAACGACCGCTCGGCTCCGGCACCCACGGCACCCACGGCACCCACGGCACCCACGGCACCCACGGCACCCACGGCACCCACGGCACCCACGGCACCCACGGCACCCACGGCACCTACGGCACCCACGGCAATCACGGCACCAAGCGACGGCCGCCAAGATGCCACCCGCGATGCGACCAATTATCTTATGGCCGGCCAAAGACTCCTCTGCTTCCTACGGCTAGCGAAGTGCACCGATCCTCGGTTCTGAGCGGTGTTGGCTCTCTCCATAGGAATGAGACCTTGCCGTTGGCCATGCTGATGGCCGAGATCAGTCAGCATCTACGCCGATCTGCCTGGCCCGTGATGGCTGTTCCGTCAGGACGTCGTCAGCAGCGGTGCATAGGTTCATTACATCGACCCGCCCCCACCCTGCGGCTCAAAGCCCGCAGAGTGGCTTCGACTCTATCTGCCGTTCCCAAATTGACCAACGGAGACAGAAATGAAGAGGACCATTCTGCTGGTAGCGACCGTAATTGGCTTGCTGGGTCTGCTTGTGACAGCAAGATCGTTGGTGTCCGTGGCGGCTCCGGTAACGGCCACGGCACCAAGCGACGACCGCCAAGATGCCACCCCCGATTCAACCGATGATCCTGATTTAATACCCGACTACGAGTTCATCTGCTGGTTCTTACCGCGATGGATCTGCGGGAATTAAATCTGAGGGCGAGATCTTTTGCGTCCGATGTCAACGACCACTCGGCTCCGGCAGCCACGGCGCAAAGCGATGCCAACCCCGATGCGACCGATGGTCTTGGGGCCGGCGAAAGAGTCTTTTGCTTGCTAACGGTTAGGAAGTGCGCTGATCCTCACTTTTGAGTGTAGCGGCCTCAAATGCCACTCAGGGGAATTGGCGATAGTGGCGCGAAGGGTATCCGCCGAGATCAGTCAGCATCTACGCCGATCCGCCTGGCCGTGATGGCTGCTCCGTCAGGATGTCGTCAGCAGTGCATAGGTTCATTAAATCGACCCGCCCCCACCCTGCGGCTCAAAAGCCGCAGAGTGGCTTCGACTCGATCTGCCGCTCCCAAATTGATCAGTGGAGACAGAAATGAAGAGTGCCATTCTGCTGGTAGCGACCGCGATTGGCTTGCTGGATTTGTTTGTGACAGCGAAATCGTTTGTGTCTCTAATCGATCAATCGGCTCCGGTAACGGCCACGGCTCCAACCGACGATGATAGGCCATGAC
This sequence comes from Mesorhizobium sp. WSM2561, assembly GCF_000513915.1. Lineage (NCBI taxonomy): Bacteria > Pseudomonadati > Pseudomonadota > Alphaproteobacteria > Hyphomicrobiales > Phyllobacteriaceae > Mesorhizobium > Mesorhizobium sp. WSM2561. The sequence continues at coordinate 25,384 of NZ_AZUX01000043.1, read as the reverse complement.
GCCACAACCGAAGCAGATGGTCATGCTGTAAAGGACAACTACGATTTCATCTGCCTGAACCCACCGCGATGCGCTTGCTGGGGTCATATCTGAGAGCGAAATCGTTTGCGTCCGAAGTCACGACCACTCGGCTCCAGCAACGGCCGTGGCAACGGGCGATGACAGCTTGGATGCCAGCGCCTTTGCAGCCGATGATCCTGCTGGTGGAGGCCGACGGCAGCACCCAGGTCGGACACGGGCTCTCTCGCGCCCGCCACTGGCGGTTTTGGTAGGCGGAAGTCTCTCACGATGGCTGTATGAACGGCGTCATCCACGTGGCCATGGTCAGGGTTTGTCGATTGCGGAGCTGTGGCTATGGGCCATCGTCGACATAACCAATCGACACCTCTGTAGGCTTTGTCGGATCCGCGACATGGGTATTTAACCAATCAGCCGTCTGCATGAGGCTAAGCAGCTGAAAAAAGTCAGTAATTTTTCTTTCAGGTCGGTCCAGGCAGGTTGGCACGAGTTTTGATCCTCTTGGGAGCGGCATGATCTGCCGACCGGTCATTCGCGTATTGGCCCAATAGATGGAACAAGGAAGGAAAGCTACATGTCGCGTTTGCGTCAGATCGCATTCTACGGAAAGGGGGGCATCGGGAAGTCTACTACCTCCCAAAACACGCTCGCTGCCCTGGTCGACCTCGGGCAGAGGATTCTCATCGTAGGCTGCGACCCTAAGGCCGACTCTACCCGTCTCATCCTTAACGCGAAGGCGCAAGACACCGTGCTCCACCTCGCCGCACAGGAAGGGTCCGTCGAAGATCTCGAACTCCAAGACGTGCTGAAGATCGGTTACAAGGACATCAAGTGTGTCGAATCCGGTGGACCCGAGCCGGGCGTCGGTTGCGCAGGCCGCGGTGTCATCACTTCCATCAATTTTCTTGAGGAGAACGGCGCCTACGAAGACGTGGACTACGTCTCGTACGACGTGCTTGGTGACGTTGTGTGCGGCGGCTTCGCAATGCCTATCCGCGAGAATAAGGCACAGGAAATTTACATCGTCATGTCCGGTGAGATGATGGCGCTCTATGCTGCCAACAACATCGCCAAGGGTATTTTGAAATATGCCCATTCGGGAGGCGTGCGTCTCGGCGGTCTGATCTGCAACGAGCGCCAGACCGACCGCGAACTCGATCTGGCCGAGGCTCTCTCTAAAAAGCTGAATTCCAAGCTCATCCACTTCGTGCCGCGCGACAACATCGTCCAGCACGCCGAACTGCGCAAGATGACGGTGATCCAATATGCGCCGGACTCCAAGCAGGCCGGGGAATACCGCGCGCTTGCCGAAAAAATCCATGCCAATGGCGGTCAAGGTACCGTCCCGACTCCGATCACCATGGAAGAGCTGGAAGACATGCTGCTCGACTTCGGCATCATGAAGACGGAGGAGCAGATGCTTGCGGAACTTGCCGCAAAGGAAGCCACACCTGCGGCCGCTCAATAGTCCCGCCCAGGGCGCCGGGCATTCCGGCGCCTTCACCGAACAGGCGTCTAAAAGACCAGGCGCCAGCCGAAGAACCTCAAAAAGGGCAGCTTTATGAGCCTTGACTCCCAAAATGACGGCGCCTTGCACACCAAGCTCATTGAGGAAGTGCTATCGCGATATCCAGACAAGACGGCAAAGCGGCGCAAGAAACACTTGGGCGTCGCTACCAGCAGCCAAGAGGTTGCCGGAGAGGCGGAGGCTCTCTCCGAATGCGACGTCAAATCGAACATCAAGTCCATTCCCGGTGTCATGACGATCCGGGGCTGTGCCTATGCCGGTTCCAAAGGCGTGGTGTGGGGACCGGTGAAGGACATGGTCCACATCTCGCATGGCCCCGTCGGGTGTGGCCAATATTCCTGGTCGCAGCGCCGCAACTACTATGTCGGCACGACGAGCATCGACAGTTTCGTCACGATGCAGTTCACTTCCGACTTTCAGGAAAAGGATATCGTCTTCGGCGGCGATAAGAAGCTGGAAAAGATCATCGACGAGATCGAAGAGCTTTTCCCGCTGAACAAGGGCATTAGCATCCAGTCGGAATGCCCGATCGGGTTGATCGGAGACGACATCGAGGCGGTCTCGCGCAAGAAGGCCAAGCAGCACGAAAAGACCATCGTGCCGGTGCGCTGCGAGGGATTCCGCGGGGTCTCGCAGTCGCTCGGCCATCACATTGCCAATGACGCAATTCGCGACTGGGTCTTTGAGAAGAAGGACGTTGAGTTCGAGCCAGGTCCTTACGATGTCAACGTCATCGGCGACTACAATATTGGCGGTGATGCCTGGGCGTCGCGTATCCTGCTCGAGGAGATGGGTCTGCGCGTGGTCGGCAACTGGTCAGGTGACGCTACGCTCGCCGAAATCGAGCGCGCGCCGAAAGCCAAGCTCAACCTCATCCATTGCTATCGATCGATGAACTATATCTGCCGACACATGGAAGAAAAATACGGCATCCCCTGGATGGAGTACAATTTCTTCGGACCCTCCCAGATCGAGTCCTCGATGCGCACCATCGCCAAGCATTTCGGGCCGGAGATCCAGGAGAAAACCGAGTACGTGATTGCCAAATACCGCCCGCTGGTGGATGCGGTCATCGACAAGTATTGGCCGCGCCTGGAGGGCAGGACGGTCATGCTCTACGTCGGTGGCCTGCGCCCGCGGCACGTGATCTCCGCCTACGAAGACCTCGGCATGGAGATCGTCGGCACAGGCTACGAATTCGGGCACAACGACGACTATCAGCGCACCGGTCATTACGTGCAAGAGGGCACGCTGATCTATGACGACGTGACCGGTTACGAACTGGAGAAGTTCATCGAGGGGATCCGTCCTGATCTCGTCGGCTCCGGCATCAAGGAAAAGTACCCGGTCCAGAAGATGGGAATACCATTCCGCCAAATGCACTCCTGGGACTATTCCGGTCCCTATCATGGGTATGACGGCTTCGCCATCTTCGCCCGCGACATGGACTTGGCCATCAACAACCCGGTCTGGGACCTCTACGACGCGCCCTGGAAGAACAAACCCGCGGCCGCGGCCATCGCAGCCGAATAAAAACCTTGCTTCGCATCGCCTGCTCGGCCTCGAGCACCTGCGGTCCTTGATCCGCAGGAGACCCGAACATCATGACGTCCCTGTGCCGCCGGATGGCGCCGCCAGATCAAAAGAGGTACTCCATGCCGCAGTCGGCCGAAAAAGTTCTCGATCACGCTCCTCTGTTCCGTGAGACGGAATACAGAAAGATGCTGGCCGCAAAGAAGCTGAATTTTGAATGTCCGCATCCGGACCAGACCGTCACCGACCAAAGCGAATTCACCAAAACCTGGGAATATCGGGACAAAAACCTCGCTCGCGAAGCGCTGGTCGTGAATCCCGCCAAGGCCTGCCAGCCACTTGGCGCGGTGTTCGCCGCCGCGGGTTTCGAACGCACGATGTCGTTCGTCCACGGCAGCCAGGGATGCGTGGCCTACTATCGTTCGCACCTGTCACGCCACTTCAAGGAGCCGGCGTCGGCGGTCTCGTCCTCCATGACCGAAGACGCAGCGGTGTTTGGCGGCCTGAAGAACATGATCGACGGGCTCGCCAACACCTACAAACTCTACGAGCCGAAGATGATCGCGGTCTCCACCACTTGCATGGCAGAGGTCATCGGCGACGATCTACACTCGTTCATCGAAAACGCCAGAAAGGAAGGCTCAGTCCCGCAGGACTTCGAAGTGCCTTACGCACACACCCCAGCCTTCGTCGGCAGCCATGTCGACGGCTATGATGTTATGGTCAAAGGTGTATTGGAAAACTTCTGGAAGGGGAAGCAACGCTCCGCAGTCGCCAACACGGTAAACATCATTCCCGGTTTCGACGGCTTCTGCGTCGGCAACAATCGCGAGCTTAAGCGTCTGCTGGACCTGATGGGTGTGTCCTATACGTTCATCCAGGACGCCTCCGACCAGTACGACACGCCGTCGGATGGCGAATTTCGCATGTATGACGGCGGCACCAAGATCGAGGACGTGAAAGCGGCACTCAACGCCGAGGCAACGCTGTCGCTGCAACACTACAACACCCGCAAGACGCTGGAATATTGCCAGGAGGTCGGGCAGACAACGGCCTCCTTCCACTATCCCGTCGGAGTCGAGGCCACCGACGAGCTCCTGATGAGGGTGTCGGAGATATCCGGCAAGGAAATCCCGGAGGCGATCCGCCTCGAACGTGGCCGCCTGGTTGATGCGATGGCCGACAGCCAGTCGTGGCTGCACGGGAAGAAATACGCCATCTATGGTGACCCGGACTTCGTCCACGCCATGGCCCGCTTCGTCATGGAGACAGGCGGCGAGCCGACCCACTGCTTGGCTACCAACGGCACCAGTGCCTGGGAAACTGAGATGAAGAGGCTGCTCGCAGCCTCCTCCTTTGGCAAGGACGCCCAGGTCTGGGCGGGCAAGGACCTATGGGCGATGCGCTCTCTGCTCTTTACAGAACCGGTGGACCTGCTGATCGGCAATTCTTACGGCAAGTATCTGGAGCGCGACACGGGCACGCCGCTGATCCGACTGATGTTCCCGATCTTCGACCGTCATCATCACCACCGTTTCCCGCTCATAGGCTATCAGGGTGGACTGCGCGTGCTGACGACGATCCTCGACCAGATCTTCGACAAGCTCGACCGAGAGACGATCGAGACGGGCGTGACGGACTATTCCTTCGACTTGACCCGCTAAAGCAGCGGCCAGCCACCGGGGCTGGCCGCTATTCCGGACGGACTTTTGGAGACCGGCGCAATGTTCTTGCCCAATGCCAAACTGCGGGATGCCTTCAGCGAGCCCGCTTGCGAGAAGAACCAGGGCAAGGATGCCAAAACGCGCAAAGTGGGCTGTTCCAAGCCGCTGACGCCGGGAGCTGCAGCCGGAGGCTGCGCCTTCGACGGTGCCAAGATTGCGTTGCAGCCCATCACCGACGTCGCGCATCTGATCCACGCGCCGCTCGCCTGCGAGGGCAACTCCTGGGACAATCGGGGCGCGACGTCATCCGGGTCGGCCTTGTGGCGCACAAGCTTCACGACCGATCTCACCGAACTCGACGTCGTAATGGGGCAGGGCGAGCGCAAGCTTTTCAAGGCCATTCGCGAGATCAGCCAAGCTTATGCGCCGGCGGCGATCTTCGTCTATTCAACCTGCGTGACCGGGCTGATCGGCGATGACATCGATGCCGTCTGCAAGCATGCGGCGGCAAAGTTCGGCTTGCCCGTGGTGCCGATCAATGCGCCGGGCTTCGTCGGCTCTAAAAATCTCGGCAACAAACTCGCCGGCGAGGCGTTGCTCGACCACGTCATCGGTACCGCAGAGCCCGATGATGCCGGCCCTTGCGATATCAACATCATCGGTGAGTTCAATCTCTCTGGGGAGTTCTGGCAGGTAAAGCCACTCCTTGATCGACTGGGCATCCGCGTGCGCGCCTGCATTCCGGGCGATGCACGCTACCTCGATATCGCCTGCGCGCACCGCGCCCGAGCAGCGATGATGGTCTGCTCAACCGCTCTCATCAATCTCGCCCGCAAGATGGAAGAGCGCTGGGACATCCCCTTCTTCGAGGGTTCCTTCTACGGCATCACCGCCACCTCGCAAGCACTTCGCAACATCGCTGATCTGCTCGTCAGGAAGGGGGCCGATCCGGCGCTCGTCGACCGCACCGAGGCGCTGATTGCACAGGAGGAGGCGCTTGCTTGGAAGAAGCTCGCCGCCTATCGCCCAAGGCTCGAAGGCAAGCGCGTGCTGCTCAATACCGGCGGTGTCAAGTCCTGGTCGCTCGTCGATGCGCTGATGGAGATCGGCATCGAGATCGTCGGGACCTCGGTCAAGAAATCGACCGTTGAAGACAAGGAGCGCATCAGACAGACGCTAAAGGAAGAGAACCAGATCTTCGAGTCCATGGCACCGCGCGAGCTTTACGCCATGCTCTCACAGCGCAAGGCCGACATCATGCTGTCGGGCGGGCGCACGCAATTCGTCGCGCTGAAGGCAAAGACACCCTGGCTCGACATCAACCAGGAGCGTCACCACCCCTATGCCGGTTACGACGGCATGGTTGAGCTCATACGCCAGATCGACCTCGCCATTCACAATCCAATCTGGCGCCAGGTGCGCGAGCCGGCACCGTGGGATAGCCATACTGCCCTGTGGGATGAACTGACGAGCATAACAAGCGCCGGCACGACCGACAGCGCGCGTGGGAAATTCCCGGGGAACTCCAAGGCCGCGGGCCAGGGTTGAGCAAACCGATGGCCAGCATTATTCCCCAGACAAAATCGGCCGCGGTCAATCCGCTGAAGTCGTCACAGCCGCTGGGTGCCGCGTTCGCCTTCCTCGGAGTGGATGGTGCGGTTCCGCTTTTCCACGGCAGCCAAGGCTGCACCAGCTTCGCTTTGGTGCTCTTCGTGCGGCATTTCAAGGAAGCGGTCCCCTTGCAAACAACGGCAATGGACGAATTGGCGACGATCCTCGGCGGGGCGGACCATCTCGAAGAGGCGATCCTTAACCTCAAGACCCGCACCAAGCCAAAGCTGATCGGGGTCTGCACCACGGCACTGGTAGAAACCCGTGGCGAAGATTTCGCAGGCGACATTGCCAAAATCAAGCTCGACCACGCGGAAGAACTCGCCGGTACGGAGGTCATGCTGGCCAACACGCCGGATTTCGACGGCGCGATCGAAGAGGGCTGGGCCAAGGCTGTCACCGCGATGATCGAAGGCATTACACGGCCCGGCGAGCAGGTGCGGCAGTCCAAGAAGATCGCGATCCTGCCCGGCTGGAACCTCACCGTGGCCGACCTCGAGCACTTGCGCGAGACGGTGGAAAGCTTCGGCCTCGAGCCGGTGATGCTGCCGGACGTCTCCGGCTCGCTCGATGGTACGGTACCGGACCGCTGGATTCCCACCACCTATGGCGGCACCGGCGTCGAGGACATTCGCGAGCTTGGCACAGCGGCCCATTGCATCGCCATTGGCGAGCACATGCGCTGCTCGGCGGACGCGCTTCAGCGGCTGACAGGAGTGCCTTATATGCTGTTCCACTCCCTAACCGGATTGAAGGCCGCCGATCGGCTTGTCTCGCTCCTTTCGTTGATTTCGGGCGCCGCGGTGCCGGCCAAGATACGCCGTCGTCGGGCTCAATTGCAGGATGCCTTGCTCGACGGACATTTCCATTTCGGCGGCAAGAAAATTGCGATCGCTGCCGAACCAGACCAGCTCTACCAACTGGCGACCTTTTTCGCCGGTATGGGCGCCGAAATCGCGGCGGCGGTGACCACGGCCGATAGGTCAAAGATTCTCGAGAAAATTCCAGCGGAATCGGTCCAGGTCGGCGATCTCGGAGATCTGGAAACCCTTGCTGCTGGCACTAACCTTCTTGTCACCCATTCCCACGGGCGCCAGGCGGCAGAGCGCCTCGGCATTCCGCTCATGCGCGTCGGCTTCCCCATCTTCGATCGTCTCGGCAGCCAGCACAAGCCCACAATCCTCTATCAGGGGACGCGCGACCTGATCTTCGAGGTCGCCAACATCTTCCAGGCTAACCAGCATGCGCCGAGCCCTGAGACCCTTGATCCATTCCGAAACCGAGAAATCCCAGATGACCTCGCTTCGTCGCCTCTCGCTCGTCACTGACGAGGTCCACGCCTTGCCGCCGGAAAGGCAAGCCGGGGCATTACGCGTGGCGATCGCCACGCAAGACCTGAAAGAGCTTAACGCCCATTTCGGATCGGCCAAACGCTTTGCCGTCTACGACGTGACGCCCGCCGAGTGGAATTTCGTGGAAGCAGTGGCGTTCGATGACGTTTCCGACGAAAGCGGAACGCATCGAACCGAGGGCGATGACCGCATCGGCCCAAAAGTGTTGGCGTTGAAAGGCTGCCATCTATTGTTTTGTCTGGCGATCGGCGGGCCCGCCGCAGCCAGGCTCGTTGCAGCAAAAATCCATCCGATCAAAGTGCAGCACCCCGAACCTATCGCTAGCGTCCTGTCGCGAACCCAGGAGATGCTCAGGAAGGCTCCTCCGCCGTGGCTGCGCAAGGTGTTAGCGGACGCGGGCGTTCCCCGAAAGAAACCGTCCTTCAAGGATGACGAAGATTGAACGAGGAGATGCGCAATGGCTGATGCGGCGGTCATCGCTGATGTCAAAGAGGTCGAGGCGGCGCTTGCCACGCCTTTCGTCAAGTGCCTCGTGCGGCTGGTTCGCGCACAGGACTCTTACGGCTCATGGGAAGGCAAACCGGACCCGGAGCTGCTGGCCGACTTCATTGTCACCAAGGAAAAGCGTCGTGAAATGCCAATCATCGGCGATCCTGATCCAGACGTGCTGTGGAGACTGGATATTTACTACGCCGCTGTCGGGCTCGCGATCGAGGAGCGCTCCGGCCTGATGGCATCGCCCATGATGAAAATTAGCCACGAGGGCTTTGGGCGCGTGCTTCTCACGGCCGGGCGATTGGTGGTTTTGTCGAAGACGCTGCGCGACGTCCACCGGTTCGGCTTCGAGACGTTTCGGAAGCTTGCTGAGGCCGGTACGAAACTGGTCGATGATGCAATCTCGGCTATCGAAATCTATCCCGACGCGGCCCGCGCGTGATGCAACGCTCAGACCTTGCCGGAACTGGGAGGGATTCGAGGGTGCTGCAGGTCGATCATCTGTGCCAACCCAAGCTAGACAACGAACTGGCCGGCTACGCTCTCGATGAGCAGGGCGGCAGACAATGAAACCAATACGGTGACCACCGCCCATTGTCCCACCTGGGCAGGTGCGGCTTCGAACGCGCGCACTACAAGAATACTTGGAAAGAAGCAGTCAAATGGGTTTTAAAACCGTGCTTTGTGTGACGGAAGTTGAGCACTCCGATCAGGACGTCAGAACCGCCGCCGAGCTGTGTGCCGAGGTTGGCGCACGTCTGTCCGTACTGATCATCAAATTTGCCAGGCGTCGGCCGATCGGCGCAGGCGTCTGCCCTGAGCACACACCAGACGTGGTCAGACTGGAGAGACGAATTCGCGAAATCGATACCGTTTCACAGGATATCGCCAGACTGGAAAAACGGCCCAGCGAAATCAAGACACTGCTGGAAGCCATGAGGGCTCCCTGTGAGGTGGACACCGACTATTGCGACCAGGCCTGTGTCGGTGACGTGGTGCGGCAGCGGGCGCTCTATGCAGACCTGACAGTCATCGGACCCTCACTCCTCAACGACGACGATCTCGGACCACTTGCTATTGATGCCAGTCTGGTGGAATCGGGAAAGCCGGTGCTTGTTGTTCCGCAAGGCGCCAAGGCCTCTCTGCGGCCGCGGCGCATGCTGATCGGCTGGGATTCACGAGCGGAGACGTCGCGTGCGGTTCGGGCAGCGCTGCATCTGCTATCGGGTGCAGAGGAAGTTCGTGTCGCACTGGTCGATCAGGAGGCAACCGGGAACGGCAACGACACCGGGCAGCGAATTTACATCGAGACCTACCTCGCCCGACACAGTATTCGGGCAGCTATCGACCGGCTGCCGAGCGCCGGGCAGTCGCTGACCACAGTCCTCACGCAGCATGCGATCGACACGTCCGCCGACATGGTCGTCATGGGCGCTTATGGCCAGCGGCCGCTGCGTGCGCGGATCTTCGGCGGTGTGACCAGATGGATAGCTGAGAAGCCGCCATTGCCGCTGTTTGTGGCGCGATGAGGCTGTTGTCGCACGAAGTAATCGAGCCTCGCCGGAACGGTTCGGCTGGAGGTCAGCCGAAGAGTCACCGCCAGCGCGCGCAGTGCAACCGGTTGGGAGGAAGGAAGTCATGTCGGACTTGCACGGACTTGCCGAGGACCTCCCGGTCGGCTGGCGCAAGATAAAGACCGTCGCCGAGAAAACGTTCGACGTTTTTGCGGAGTTGGATGCTGCAAAGAGAGAACTCGCCGCGTTGGAGAAGTCACGATGACCAGCCCGTTCGTTACCCGCGACGGCTCCAGATGGATGCCCGATTATCTGACCGCTATCGACGGCGCGACCTGCATCGGGTGCGGCCGCTGCTTCAAGGTGTGCTCGCGCGAAGTCATGCACCTTTACGGCGTCGATGACGCGGGTGAAATCCTCGGCATTTGTGACGACGAGGACGACTTCGAAGGCGAACTCAACCGCATGATCATGGTCGTCGATCATGCCGGCCGCTGTATCGGCTGCGGAGCCTGCGCCCGCGTCTGTCCGAAGAACTGCCAGACCCATCTTGCGGCCGACACCCCGCAGCATGACTGACGAACAAGCCAGGAGACGTCCGTGCCTCTCAGGATGTTTTACCGCGTCATGGCGTTGGTCCTGCCCACCAATGCTCTCATTATTCACTTCGTCTCGCACTCCATACGAGCGGCAATGGTCAAGACTCTGGGTTGTGCGCTGGTTCTCCAGGCAGGCTATTTCGCAAGCGTGCTCTTTCTGATCTGGCGGTCTGGCAGTCTGGCGAGCGCTGCACAAAAGGCCAAGCATTGCGATGGCGACCGGGAAGTGCGGCGCCAGTCGCCAACCTGCCGTGAGGACGAGGAATCAACCTTCGGATGTCGCAGCACCGCGTGCGCCTCGCCTCGTTTCGCCCGCCAATGAGATGAAATGAACGACGGGTTCTCTTTGGATGTCGAGGGGCGCAACTGACCCGAAAACGAGTCCGACACTTGGAAGGACTTGTGGATAGCAGTGTTAGCTCAATCATAAACCGCCGGAGAAAACATGCTGGAGAAATTCGAACGCCACCCGCTCACCTTTGGCCCAACCCCGATCGAGAAGCTCGACCGACTCGGCCAACATCTGGGGGGAAAGGTGGACATCTACGCCAAACGCGAGGACTGCAACTCAGGTCTCGCATTCGGCGGAAACAAGCTCCGCAAGCTCGAATACATCATCCCTGACGCGATCGCGTCAAATGCCGACACGCTTGTCTCTATCGGCGGCGTCCAGTCCAACCACACACGCATGGTCGCTGCGGTCGCCGCCAAGATCGGCATGAAATGCCTCCTGGTTCAGGAGAGCTGGGTGCCGCATGAGGATGTCGTCTACGACCGGGTCGGCAACATTCTCTTGAGCCGCATCATGGGAGCAGAGGTGCGGCTGGTCGACCAGGGCTTTGACATCGGCATCCGCCGCAGTTGGGAAGAGGCACTCGATGAAGTCAAGGCAAGGGGCGGCAGACCCTACGCGATACCGGCTGGGGGCTCCGTTCACAAATATGGCGGCCTTGGCTACATCCGGTTCGCGGAGGAGGTGCGCGCGCAAGAGAAGCAGCTTGGATTTGCCTTCGACTATATCGTCGCATGCACGGTCACCGGCTCGACGCAAGCCGGCATGGTCGTCGGCTTTGCTCGAGACGGCCGACAGCGCAACGTGCTCGGCATCGATGCCTCCGCAACCCCCGAGCAGACCAGCGCACAGGTGCTAGCAATTGCCAATGATACTGCGAAGCTCGTCGACCTTGGCACGGAATTCACCGCGGATGACGTGGTGCTGCTCAAGGAGTACGCATACCCGTATTATGGCATCCCGTCGGAGGAAACAAAGCAAGCCATCCGTCTGTGTGCCCGCCTCGAGGGTATGATTATAGATCCCGTCTACGAGGGCAAATCGATGCAAGGCATGATCGATCTCGTCCAGAAAGGTTTCTTTCCAGAAGGTTCGAATGTCCTCTACGTCCATCTCGGCGGGGCGCCGGCAATCAACGGTTACGGCTATACGTTTCGCAACGGCTGAGGTCTGCAGATATTACCCGCAATCCAGCTCGTATGCTTGGCGACAGGTGAACTCCAATTCCCAGTTGGGCCGCTACGCTCGCGGCGATCCGCCGCTCGAATTCCACTTCCACATGGTCGCGCGTTCAGTCAAACCGTCCGGCTTGTCGTCCCGGTCGATCAGGATGCGCTCTGCCGCTCCGTCGAGATCCTCGTATTGGCCGCTACGCAGAGCCCATAGGAAACCGGCCAATCCAAGCGCGCCCAGAAAGAGCGCAACGGGGATCAGATAGACGAGGGTCGTCATCGGGACTGGACCAGTATATCAGGCCGTGCGCGCTTTTCGGGCAGAACATTCCCAAGCCCCGCACGCTTCGTGAAGGCGTGAAGCCGCATGGCGTTTCCGACAACGATCAGTGACGAGGTGGACATCGCGATCGCCGCGAGGAGCGGCGTCACGTACCCTGATATGGCGATCGGCACGGCAAAGATGTTGTAGACGATTGCAATGGCTACGTTCTGGCGGATCAGCCGGCCTGCCTTTCGTGAAATATCCAATGCCAAAGGCACCGCCAGAAGGCCCTCGCGCAGGAAAACGAAATCGGCGGCATTGCGACCGATATCGGCCGCGGTTGCGGGAGCCATCGAGACGTGCGCAGCCGCCAGAGCGGGCGTATCGTTGAGCCCGTCGCCTACCATCAAGACCTTGTGGCCGGCCCTGGTCAGCGCCTCGATGCGCTCCACCTTGCCGGAAGGAAGAAGCGAGGGCACGAAGTTGCTGATGCTCAAGGACTTGGCCACCTCACCGCAAGCCTTTGCGGTATCCCCGGACAGCATTTGGATGGACACGCCAGCATCCTTCAATTCCTTTACCGCGGTCCAGGCGTCGGCGCGCGCGGCGTCCTCAAAGTCAAACGAGGCGACGATCACGCCGTTCCTCGAAAGCACCGTCCCGCCGTAGCCGCCAAACTTACAGTCCCCACCGGTCCCAGCCTTCCATTCGGCCCATCCCCGTCGTCCCAGGCGCCAAGTGTTCGCCTCCGTGGTGGCCTCGATGCCGAAGCCCGGGTGCTCGCTGATCGAAGCCAGCCTCGGCTGATTGGAAGAGCTTGAAAAACCGGCGATCGCCGTCGAGAACGGATGGCGCGAATGCATGGCCATGCCGGCTGCGATCGCCAGCATGGCCGGATCGATGGAGGGCGCGTTGACAAGCCGCGGCCGTCCAAGGGTGAGCGTTCCGGTCTTGTCGAACACGGCTATGTCGATGGCCGCCAGCCGTTCCATGGCCGAACCATCCTTGACCATGACGCCGGCATCGAACAAGCGCCGCGCCGCGACCACCTGCACCATCGGCACGGCAAGGCCGAGCGCGCATGGGCATGTAATGATGAGAACAGCGATTGCGGTTGTCATAGCCAGACGCCAGTCGCCCGATGCGGCCATCCAACCAAGGAAGGTCACGAGTGCGGCCAAATGCACAACCGGGGCGTAGAGGGCAGAGACGCGGTCGGCAATCCTGCGGTACTGCGAACGACTGCCCTCGGCGGCTTCCATCAGCCGAACCATTTCCGCGAGAAACGAGTCCTTCGCGGCCGCCGTCGCCCGCATGGTGAGCGAACCAGTGAGATTGAGCGTGCCGGCCTGGATATGTGCTCCCGGGCCAACGGTACGCGGCGTGCTTTCGCCGGAAACGAGCGAGCAGTCGAGATCCGAGCTGCCATTGAGGATGTCGCCATCGACGGGCACGCGCTCTCCGGCTGCAATCACCAGATCCATACCCGGCTCGATCTCGCCGACCGGCAGGTATTCGCGGGTCCTGTCGCTGCGCAGGATGATAGCGCCGCGTGCGGCTAGCCGCGAAAGCCCACGCACGGCGGTGCGTGCCCGTTCACGCATCACATGGTCCAGCGTGCGACCGATCAACAGGAAAAAGAGCAGCGACACCGACGCATCGAAATAGGCATGCTCACCATGCGTGATCGTTTCGTAGAGGCTCATGGCATAGGCGAGTGAGATCCCGACGGCGATCGGCACGTCCATGTTCATCCGCCCATGGCGAAGCGCCTTCCCCGCCGAACGGAAATAGATGCCCCCGGCGAAGGCGAGGGCAGGGATTGCAATCAGCGCCGAAACCCAATGGAAGAGGTCGCGGGTAACTCCTTCCGCACCGGACCAAACCGAAACAGACAGCAGCATAATGTTGCCGGCGGCAAAGCCGGAAACGGCAACCGCCCGGATCAGCTCCGACAAGGTCTTGTCCTCCTCGGCGGTCTGCGGGTCGAACAGATGCGCCTGAAAGCCAAGCCGTCCCAGCGTAGCGAAAATCGGTGGCACCTGGTCGCCATGCCAGCGCACCGACACACGTTTGGTAGATAGATTTACGCGAGCGCTTTCGATGCCCTCCAGCTTTCTCAAGGCCGTCTCAATGGCGTGTATGCAGGCCGCGCAGTGAACTGTCGGCAACGACAGATCGGTCTGGTGCGTGTCGCCGCCCAAACTGCGGCTGGCCAGTTTGACCTCGTCGCTTGACGGCAGGGCGGATGCTGCGTCGACGACGACCAGTGCCGCGTCGGCGCCCGGCGCGCAGCAGCTCATCGCAGCGCCCCCTTCGAGATCATGATGCGGCGGACATCACGAAATGGCAGAGCAAGGCCCGCATCGGCGTCGATCTCGACGATCCAGACCCCATCTTTCGGTGTATGACGCGCGGCAAATTCCCCGAGGCTATCATTATGGCCACCTGACGCCGCGGCAAGTGTCACAGCTCTGTCCTGCGCGTCGTAGGCCGGGTGCCGAAACAGGACCCGCACGCCGTGCAGCGGAACCATTGTGCCCTTAGCATCGGAAACGCTGTAGCGAACCTCGCCGGAGACTATGGTCAAACTGCCTTCCCAGCCAAGTGCTGCTTGTGCCCGTCCTTCCCTGGCCTTTTCGTTGAACTGCTGGCTAGCCACATAAGTGTTCTCGACCACAAGGCCGGTCCAACTCGTGCTGGCGAGCGTTGCCATGGTCAGGTTGACGCCGATCACGATGCCAAAGAAACCGAGAACTGTCAGGAGCATATGCTTGCCAGTGAATTCGCGTCTACTTTGCGTATTGGCTTTCATCTGGCGATCTCCGGCGCATTGAAGCTGGCGGTGTACTCGGCCGATTCAGAGCTTGCCTCGTCCCCAAGCCGAAACTTGAAGCTTTGCATCGGTTTGTTGATTTGGTCCGCCGGTTGGCGGACGAAAACCTTGAGCATTGTGAGCCGGTCCGGCTCCACTGGAACGGCGAATGAGCGGCCGGCTGGAAGGTCGACGCCGACGATACTCATTTCCGCGCCGGCGAGCCCTTCCAGGGTGAGCACGACCGTCCTCGGCTGGGGGATCATGTTGAGCAATTTGACGATGTAGCCGTTGCGGATCGAGCCGTCCGAAAGCGTTACAAATTGCGGATTGCGGTCGTGAAGGACATTCAATTCCAGCCGCTCACGCGTGAGCAGCCAAGTGATGAGCACCAATCCGATCGCCAACCACGCCCCGAGATAGATGAAGGTGCGCAACCGGAAGATCTTTCGCAGATGGAAGTGCGCGACACCGTCGACGAAGGTGGTGCTCGAGTTCCTGATCAGCGCCGGGTTGATGGCACCGGTGCCGCCGGCGGTCGCCAGTGCCAAGTTGGCATTGTAGTCCGCCAGCGTTGCGTAGGAGATCAACCCGCGCGCGCGGCCGAGCTTGTCCATGACGCCATCGCAGGCATCGATGCAGAGCGCGCAGGTGATACACTCCATCTGCTGGCCATTCCGGATATCGATACCCATCGGGCAGACCGCCATGCAGGAATTGCAATCGACGCAATCGCCGACAGGCTGGCCGGAGGCCAAGGCTTTCTTGGCATGGCGCCAACGGGGTTCGCCGCGCCAGTCGTTGTATGTCACGGTCAGCGAATTTTCGTCGAGCATGGCGGCCTGGATGCGTGGCCAGGGGCACATATAGGTGCAGACCTGCTCGCGCATCAGCCCGCCAAACACGTATGTGGTTCCGGTCAGGATGGCGATGGTGACATAGGCGACGGGTGCCGCCGTGCCTGTGGCGACTTCGCCGAACAGCTTCGGCGCATCGGCAAAGTAGAAGATCCAGGCCCCGCCCGTGGCAACTGCGATCACCAGCCACACGGCATGTTTGATCGCACGCAGAAGCAATTTGCGCGCGCTCCAGGGACCGGCTTCAAGTCTTATGCGGGCATTGCGATCGCCTTCGATCGCGCGTTCAACGAAGAGGAACAGGTCGACCCAGACCGTCTGCGGACAGGTGTACCCGCACCAGGCCCGCCCGACCGTAGACGTGACCATGAAGAGGCCGATGCCGGCCAGCATCAAAAGGCCCGCGACGTAATAAAATTCCTGCGGCCAGATTTCGATGAAGAAGAGGTAGAAGCGCCGGTTCGCGAGATCGAGCAGCACGGCTTGGTCCGGCGCGAAGGGGCCTCTATCCCATCGCAGCCATGGCGTCAGATAATAGATGGCGAGTGTGATCACCATGACCAGCCATTTGAACTGGCGGAAACGGCCCGAAGCACGCTTCGGGAAAATCTTCTTGCGCGCTGCATAGAGCGGTTGCCGAACGTTGGCAGAATTTACAGCCTCGGCTGCGCGCCGTTCGATCTGCCTTTGGTCCAGCACCGCGCCTCCAGTCGAGCAGTCTGCAGCTTCCCGTCGAGCAAGCTTTGCCCCAGAGGCGGCCGCGCCACCTTGATGCAAATCAATCCCGCGAGCCATGAGGTAGGTCGAGGCCCGGCTACAGCCGGGCCTCGTCGCTTGACGGTGGTGGGAGGTGAATAGGCCGCTTCTCCTATTCCCCACCGCCAAGCGAATGCACGTAGACCGCAAGCTCCTTCACTTTTGTCTCCCCCAGACGCGCTCCCCATGCTGGCATCACACCCTGCTTGGGTGCGCGGACCTGCGCGGCGATTGCGCTTTCGCCCGAGCCATAAAGCCAGATCGCGTCAGTCAGGTCGGGAGCCCCAGCCTCCCGGTTTCCCTTTGCGTTTTCGCCGTGACAGGCAGCGCAATTGTCCGCGAACACGTTGGCGCCGGACTGGATCAGGGTTTTGTCGCGCACCGGACCTGAAAGGCTAGCCACATACGCGCTGACCTGGCTGATCTGCTCGGATTGAAGCACGTCTGCGAAGGCCGGCATTTCCGACTGGCGAGTATCCAGGTCGGGAGCAAAGCGGATGCCGTGGGTAATGGTCTGCTGGATCTCCTCGGCCTTGCCGCCCCACAGCCAGTCGTCGTCGTTGAGATTTGGAAAGCCCTTGGAGCCTTGAGCGCCCGAGCCATGGCACTGCACGCAATTGACCTTGAACGTCGCGCCGCCGGCTGCGACAGCGAATTCACGCAGCGCATCATCGGCAGCGATTTCGGATATGGTCTTCTGCTGAATGGCGGCGATATATTTGCCTTTGGCGGCTTCCGCTGCCGCGAGCTCGTTCTTGACGTCGTTGCGGCTGGAATAGCCCAGCACGCCCCTGGTCGCTGAAGACAGCATGGGCCAGGCGGGGAAGGCAACGGTGTAGGCCAGCGCCCAGGCGATGGTGACGTAGAAGGTTATCACCCACCACCGCGGCAACGGGTTGTTAAGCTCCCTGATGCCATCCCATTCGTGACCGGTCGTTGAGATGCCAGAGACTTCGTCGATATGCTCGCAGCTCATGATCAGTCATCCTTGAAAGGGATCTGGGCGGCTTGATCGGCCCGTGTTCTGCCACCGGGGCGCAGGGCAAAGACAATGCAGCCGACGAAGAACAGCGCCATGGCAAGCAGGCCCCAGCTGTCGGCGAACTCCCGCATCAAATTATAGCCCATGCGTCCCCCCTTAGCGGTAGCCAGCTGCATCGTCGTAGGTCCTGAAATCGACCAGCGTGCCGAGCATCTGCAGATACGCGACCAGCGCGTCCATCTCGGTAACCTGGGCTGGATTGCCGTCGAAATCACCGACCTTGGCTTTGGGATAGCGCTTCTCGAGGGCCGTCGTATCCGCGGCCGGGTCTGCTTGTGCTTTCAGATCGGCGTTGGCACTGGCGATCATGTCTGGCGTGTAGGGAACGCCGACGCGAGCGTTCGCCACGAGATGGGTTGAGAAGTCTTTCTCGGCGATTTGTGTGTCCTTGAGGAACCCGTAGCTCGGCATGATCGATTCAGGCACGACCGAGCGCGGGTTTGTCAGGTGCTGTGTATGCCATTCGTTGGAATATCGGTCGCCGACACGCGCCAGATCCGGACCGGTACGTTTTGAACCCCACTGAAAGGGATGGTCGTACATCGACTCGGCCGCTAGGCTATAGTGGCCATATCGTTCGACCTCGTCGCGAAACGGCCTGATCATCTGGCTGTGGCAGAGATAACAGCCCTCGCGGACATAGATGTTGCGTCCGGCGAGCTCCAGCGGCGAATAGGGCCGCATGCCTTCGACTTTCTCGATCGTGTTATCGAGATAAAAGAGGGGAGCGATTTCGACAATGCCGCCGATGGTCACCACCAGCAGCGACCCGACGAGAAGGAGCGTGGCGTTTCTCTCGATGAGGGCGTGTTTGGCTATCAAGCCCATGTCTGGCTCCTTATTCGGCAGGCTGTAAAGCGGATACGGAACCCGGCAATGGCCGTTCTTCGCGCTGCCGGCCAAGAATGGTCAAGGTGACGTTCCAGGCCATGATCAGCATGCCGGCGAGATACATGGCGCCGCCCGCGGCGCGCATGACATAGTAAGGATGCATGGCGGCCACGGTCTCGGCGAAGGAGTAGACCAGGAACCCCTTCTCGTCGTATTCGCGCCACATCAACCCCTGCATGACGCCGGAGACCCACATCGCCGCCGCATAGACGACGATGCCGAGAGTCGCCAGCCAGAAGTGCCAGGTGACGAACCGCAGCGAATAGAGACGTTCGCGGTTCCAGAGTTTCGGCACCATGTAGTAGAGCGCGCCGAACGAGATCATACCGACCCAGCCGAGCGCGCCCGAGTGAACATGGCCGATGGTCCAGTCCGTGTAGTGCGACAGCGAATTGACCGTCCTGATGGACATGACCGGACCTTCGAAGGTCGACATGCCGTAGAAAGCGATCGCGGCAACCATCATGCGAATGATCGGGTCGGTGCGGATCTTGTCCCAAGCGCCTGACAAGGTCATCAGGCCGTTGATCATGCCACCCCACGAGGGCATCCACAGCATGATCGAGAACGCCATGCCGAGCGTCTGCGCCCAATCGGGCAGGGCGGTGTAATGCAGGTGATGCGGACCGGCCCAGATGTAGAGGAAGATCAACGCCCAGAAGTGGATGATCGACAGCCGATAGGAATAGACCGGCCGGTTCGCCTGCTTGGGCACGAAGTAATACATCATGCCGAGGAAGCCGGCCGTCAGAAAGAAGCCGACCGCATTATGCCCGTACCACCATTGCGTGAGTGCGTCCTGGACACCAGAAAATGCCGAATAGCTCTTCGATCCAAGCAGCGACGCAGGCATCGTGAGGTTGTTGATCACGTGCAGCATGGCGATGGTCACGATGAAGGACAGATAGAACCAGTTGGCGACGTAGATATGCGGTTCCCTGCGCTTCAGGATGGTGCCGAGGAAAAGGATCAGGTACGCGACCCAGACAATCGTAAGCCATATGTCAACATACCATTCCGGCTCGGCATATTCGCGGCTTTCGGTGACGCCCAGCAGATAGCCGGTCGCGGCCATGACGATGAAAAGCTGATAGCCCCAGAAGACGAACCAGGCGAGATTGCCGCCGAACAGCCGGGCGCGGCAGGTTCGTTGCACCACATAGAGCGAGGTGCAAATAAGCGCGTTGCCGCCGAAGGCGAAGACGACGCCGGATGTATGAAGGGGCCGCAATCGACCGAAGTTGAACCAGGGTTGAATGTTGAGGTCCGGGTAGGCCAGCTGTAGCGCGATGACCACGCCGACCAGCATGCCCACGACGCCCCAGAACACTGTGGCGATGGCTCCATAACGGATCGGCCCATCCATATAGGCCGAAGGATCAATCGGAGCTGCCGGTTTGAGTTCGGTGTTGCGCAGCAGAATGGTCGTGAAACCGGCAAGGACAAAGAACAACACCCACATATGTTGCCGGAAAGGTCCGTCCACACCGAAGCCGGCGCCGACCAGGGCCGCGAATGCGCACAAGCTCAAAACGACGATCTCTGTGGCAAATCTCATGACATGTCCCTGACGCCGCATTTGATGGTCCGCTCCCCACTAATTCCGTAAACGGCGTGTTGGCGCTTTGATCCATGTCAAGGGCGATGATCGCCAGTCGGACAATTCTGCGTCTTGAATTCACGCGGAGACCCAGATGGCCCACTGCAAATCTTCAATCGTCGTCAAATGCAAAGCCTGGCCGTTTGTCGAAGGCTGCCTTCATGCCAGCCGGCCGTGCCAGGATGTCTGTCATTTTCACGATCGCAAGTTGCGGATCTGCGACGAGCTGGAGGCGATAGCCGACGGATTGCCCTCGGTGGATCGGTTGAAGTGCCTGCTGATGGCAAACGAGTTGGTGCCGCTGCTGCGCATGAGCCATGCCCGTGAGGAAGAGCATCTCTTTCCTGCGTTTGCGAGAGACGCAACTGATGGCGAGAGGACGGCTTCGCTACGTCGCTTGCGGGCCGAGCACATCGAGGACGAGTGCGCGGCACAGGATTTGACCGATACCCTGCTGACAATCGGGCATGGCGGTGGCGTCGCCGACCCTGAGGCCCCTCGGTTTCATGTTGAGGGCCTTTTTTTGTGCGTCACGGCGACACATCGCATTCGAGCGCGAGCACGTCCTGCCGTTTATCGCACAGCAGAATCGTACGAACCGACCGGAGACCTAAGCGTCAGAACACGCCCAAGTGCCCGAACAGCGTTGCAGCCGGCTCACGTTATCGACCACGACATGACGACTGTTCTTGATCTGGATCACGCCGTCGGCACGAAGCTTTGTCAGCTGACGGCTGATGGTCTCGACCGTCAGGCCGAGAAAGTCGGCGATATCGGCACGGGTGAGCGGCAGATCGAAAGTTACCGATCCCTTGCTGGTGTCCGTCGCCGGGTCGATATTCCTCGCGATCAGGAAGAGAAAACTCGCTACCTTCTCAGCCGCCGTCTTACGGCCCAGAGTCACCATCCACTCGCGAGCCTCATCCAATTCCATCAGTGTCTGCTTGAGCAGGCGGTGTTCTAGAGCCGGCGCCTCCCTCATCATCCGCTCGATGGCCGCTTTCGGGAACGAGCACAGCGAGACTTCGGTCGCGGTCTCCGCGTTGATCTCGCTTTCCGACTTGAACGGCCGGCCCAGAAAATCGGGCGCGAATTGAAGCCCGACGATCTGCTGGCGTCCGTCCCCAAGAACCTTGGTCAGCTTTACAACGCCCGAGAGCAGGTTCGAATAGGTTTCGATCGGTTCGGCGTCTCCGATCAGCTCGGTTCCGGGCGGAATGCAGTGTCTCGACGATGCCTTGGCCAAGTCGATCAATTGGGCCGGCTCGAGCGCCCCGCATAGCCCGCGGTCCCGTGCATCGCAGGATTGGCAAATCACAGGAATAATATCACTTTGAACGTCTTGTCGGATGGTCATCGTGCGTCCCGAAAGGATAATGATGGCAGCAAGATAGCATCGCTGCTGCGTCAGGTGTTGCGTCAGTTTGTCCTGCTCCCGCAACCGTGATCGAAATCAAGGCGGCCGCGCTTTGCACAGGGCAAGTTGCCCCCAATGCATGAAACAGCAACCAACTGCACCCGTCCCGAACTGACCGCCATGCTGCGCGAGAACGTGCCGCGTTACACAAGCTACCCGACCGCGCCACATTTTCACTCCGGTGTCGATGCCGGTCTGCTTCGAGGCTGGGTCGATGCCCTCAAAGGCGACGACCAGTTGTCGCTTTATCTGCACATTCCTTATTGTCACACGCTGTGCTGGTTTTGCGCCTGCCACACCAAGCACACGCGGCATTATGCGCCGGTGGCAACCTTCCTGCGCGCTCTGCATAGCGAGATCGAAACGGTCGGGCGTCTCATAAGGGGCAGGGGCCGCGTGCGTGCTGTCCATTTTGGCGGCGGCTCCCCGACCATCCTGAAACCCTACGACATGCTCGCGCTCGGAAAAGCCTTACGGGACCGGTTCGATCTTTGCCCCGATGCCAGTATAAGCGTAGAGATCGAACCCCGCGACATCGACGAAGCCCGTCTGGATGCGCTCGCCGCGATCGGCATGACGAGAGCAAGTCTTGGCGTACAGGATTTCCATCCCAAGGTGCAGAAGGCCATCAATCGCCAGCAGAGTTTCCGGCTGACCAAGAGTGTGGTCGAGGGCGTGCGCGCCCGCGGCGTGAAATCGGTTAATCTTGACCTGCTCTACGGACTGCCGCACCAGACGCTTGAAAGCCTCGCCGCGACGGTCGCGCACGCCTTGACGCTGGAGCCCGACAGGATTGCGCTGTTCGGCTATGCTCATGTGCCGTGGTTCAAGAAGCATCAAACGATGATTGACGAGGCCTGGCTGCCCGATTCCGCCGAACGGCTAGCGCAGTCGCAGCTTGCCGCTGGGATCATCGTGCGAGCCGGCTATGAGGCGATCGGGCTTGATCATTTTGCCAGGCCGGACGATTTGCTCGCCATCGCGGCGCGCACGGGCAGCCTGCGCCGCAATTTCCAGGGCTACACCGAGGACAACTGCGAAACCCTGATCGGTCTTGGCCCATCCTCCATCAGCCGCTTCCGGCAGGGCTACGCCCAGAATATCGTTGTGACGGGCGAGTATGAGAAGGCCGTGATTGCCGGCCAATTGGCGGCCGCACGCGGCATAGAACTCAGCGTTGATGATCTGGCAAGGGGCTGGGTCATCGAGCGCCTGATGTGCAACTTCGCCTTCTCGGCGCTCGACTTGGTGGAGCGTTTCGGTGAGGTTGGCCAAAGGCTCATCTGTCAGGCAAGCCGCGTCGCGATCGGCGGCTCAGGCAGGCTGCTACAAATTGACGGCAATAATTTTGTCGTGCCGCAGGAGAGCCGTCCTCTTGTCAGGACTGTGGCGGCGAAATTCGACAAATACCTTGAGACAGGAACAGGCAGGTATTCCGTGGCCGTCTGAGTGGGTGCACTGGGCACGTCTGGGCCAGAGGTGCTCGCCATCTCGAACACCAGCATGGGCTATGTTGCCAGAGCAAACCTTGCGCAGAACGGGGCAGTTTCGAAGTCGGGCAGAACGCAGGGATGGCTATACGGTTCGGCCCATATCCAAACTTCTGCCCTGATGTTGCGTACCGCCGCTGTCAGCCATGGATGCGAAATCGGGCGACGCGTTGCTTCTGAGTAGAAGGCGCAAGGGACTTGTCGTGGTGCAAAATCAAAGTCGAATTCGTCGCTCGAGGCGCGGCGGTCAGCCCGAGCCTCTAAGACCGAAGCTAGCGCCTCAGCACGGCAGAAATCCCACGTCGGACAAATGGCAGATTTTGACCGAGCCGAAGGCCAACATGCCTTGCGACCTGCGCCAGCGGGCGCTCGTCTGTGTAAAGCTTAACCAGCATGTTGGTGGCATAGTAAAGCGGCGCGGCGCTCAGCCTTAGCCGGGCTTCATATCGGCGCAGCAAGGTTGGATCGGCGATATCGGTTCCTTTGCGCCAAGCCGTCAGAATTTCCTTAGCAAGCCGATGCTGACCGCCAAGGCCGATGTTGAAGCCATGCGCTGTGACCGGATGCATGCCGACCGCCGCATCCCCGATGAGCGCGGCGCGCGGCGTCCAGAACCTGTCTGCCCAACTCGTGACGAGTGAGTAGGCGTGGCGGCTGCTGGCCAGCGACATCTTACCCAACCGTCCACCACAGCGCAGGGTTATCTCTGCGAGAAAAGCAGCATCGTTCATCAGGACAAGCCGGGAAACCTCGTTTGCGGGAAGTGTCACAAGCAGTGACGACACGCCTTTCGCAAGCGGCAGCATCGCGATCGTCTGCTTATCATCAAACCATTCCGTCGCGATGCGGTGGTGGTGCAGCTCATGCCGCACACGGCAGATCAGCATCGAGCAGCCGAGCCGATTGACGTGCGCGGCGATGCCCAGCAGATCGCGCAGGACAGACAGGCGTGAATCCGCCGCCACGAGGAGCTGGGCTTGGAGCTGTCGACCATCTGAGAGGGTCACCGTCGCGCCACCGCGATTGATTTGGGCGGCGACGACGTTGCAGCCAGCGAACACACATGCATGCTCCCGTGTGCGGACAACGCTGAAAAGGGCACTGCGAATCCAATGGTTGGGGACCAGAATCCCCAGTGGCTTCACGCTTCCCGCTGGCGCATCGAAGCTCAGCGCGAAAGGATTCGATCCGTTGAGCACCCGCGCACCAAGCAGGGGCGATTTCTCCGAATAGGGAATGGCATCCCATGCGCCGAGCTCTCGTAGAATTTTGACTGAAGCTTGAGTGAGTGCAATCTCGCGTCCGTCGAAGCCGGGCTGCGCCAGATCTGCCATCGACCGGCGTTCGATCAACGCGACCTTGAGGTCACTTGCGGCAAGCGACGCGGCAAACGCCAGTCCAACCGGGCCGGCCCCGACGACAATGATGTCAAAGCTGGTCATCTTGCGCTAACGCCGTCGCGGTGCAGGCCAAGGCGAAAAAATATGAAACCAGCAGAGTTGCCCGACAGTGTTTCGGATGACACGGTTCGACATTTTACCTCTCAAGTATAAGAATTTTCTGCGAAGTTGATCCAGGTCAATGCCGCCCCGCGCGTTCACACGATTCTTGTAAAAAGCGATATTAGTAGGTGATACATGACCGAAACCGTCTCGAAGCTTGTCCGGGAGTGCAATACAGCGCGGGTCAAGGGTGTGGATTTTCCAACGATCTGGCAGACAACGCTGAAACAACATCCCTATGTCGCAGGCCAGCCGCTGCAACATCGGAACGAAGCTGGCCCTGCGCTCATGATCCCGTTGATCACTGGCCGTCATCTCATATTTGACGCTTCAGGTTTTCGGCTCGGCTAAAAGGCAGCGTGATAGCGACTCGCCGCCCGGTTCCGACCAGGGATAGCCACGGGTTGCATGCTTGATGAGATTGCGAAGCAGCACAAGCCCATCATTGTCATGTAAAGTCCAACCACCAGAAATTGAGATTTCAGGTCAGGCCGAGCCGAGAACGGTGAGTTCCGAGAACCGGAGCGGAGCGTACTTTTGGTACGTGAGCCCGCGCATGATTCCGACATCGAATTTGATTTCGAAAGGTCATGCGCAAAATCAGAGTTCTACAGCGTCCTTTGCGCGCCCAAAAGGCGCGCGGCGCTGTAATAAGCGCAGGAAGTCGCCGTTCGCAGGCCGGCATCACCTGAATATCAGCACACCCTAGTTGACCTCGAAGCCCAGCTTCTGCCGCAGCCGCAGTACCCGCTGGTCGGATATCTTCAGGGGTTGCTCACCAGCCTGCGCCGCGCGGTTCACCATCTGCAGCAAATCGTTTCGCTCAGTCACATCCAGACGTTCGCGCAGGAACGGCGCCAGCTTGTCCATGACGATCGTGGCATCGTCGATCTGTGACGCCGCCCATTTGGCGTAGACCACGGCCTCATCGGTCTTCTTGTCGTCCGCAATCTCCGAAATCACCGACCGAA
>NZ_AZUX01000042.1:0-54401 GCF_000513915.1 Mesorhizobium sp. WSM2561 | reverse complement strand
TTATTTTTCACGTTCTGTCACGGCGCAACTATCCGCATTTCCACGTGGCCGCCGCAAACAGTCACGGCACCGCGGACCGGCGCCCGGTAGAGCGCGTCGGATTCTGGCCCGAAGATGTCGATGCTGCGCTTTCCGCGTTGGACGAGACTTTCGATATCGGCCGCGACGACCTCGAAAGACTACTGCGCCAGGTCGAGCTGCAGGCGGCGGCGCGCTCGCAGCGAACGCTGCTTTGCCAGGACATCATGTCCCGCGACGTAGTTTCGGCCTCCGAAAATGCCTCGGCCGATGAGGCCAGAAAGCAGCTGCTCGATCACAACATCCGCACCTTGCCGGTGACCGACGCCGAAGGCCGGCTGGTGGGTGCGGTTGGCCTGCGCGAGCTGACGAAGGCAACCGATACGGTGAAGGGCATGATGTCGAAGGCTGACACCGCCTCTCCCGACAAGCCGGCGATGCGCCTGCTTCCCGTGCTCACCGACGGCCGCAGCCATGCCGTGGTCATCGTCGATGCCGAGCGCCGCATCCTTGGCCTGATCACCCAAACCGACCTGCTGGCGGCGGCAGCGCGCGTGCACATGGCAGACACAACGCTGTCAGCGGCGTAAAATAGTGCTCTGATTTGCTCATTCCGGGAGCCTTTCGCTGACAAACGCATCCAATGCATGAAAGACCGTCTGGTCGCAGGGCCGCGGTGAAGAAGCCAGCAACGCAAGTCGTGCGCTCCCGCCGCCGACACGATTGCGACCGCGGCTCGAGGTGCCGGACTGAGGAGTTCGCGCAGGAACTCCTGCATCCAAATGAGTACGGCGGAGGGCCTGCGCGAAGGTTCTCGCGGATTGCCTCGCCGTGCTTGGGGCGGCAATCAGTCGGCGCAACACCTTTTTGATACGCTGCCGTTCGTCCTCTTGGGTAGCGCGCCCTGAGTCCAGTTTGGAACTGGCACAGGTCACTGTGGCACTGCCGCCCTTGGCTTGGCTGCGAGAACGGGATCGCAACTGGGGTTGGCGCCGGCCTGGATACTCAGCCGCCTACCGGCGCGGAGGTTGATAATGCAAATGCCGCCTGCAAATTGTGTGCGGCCTTGAACAACTCAGATCGCCCGGAGAGTGCCAGCAGACGATTTGCCAGTGCGCCGGTCCTGTTCGACCTCATAGCTGACCTTTTGGCCATCGGCGAGGCTCCTTAACCCGGCACGTTCAACGGCAGATATATGAACGAAAACGTCCGCTCCGCCGGCGTCCGGTTGGATGAACCCAAAGCCTTTTGTTGCATTAAACCACTTCACCGTACCTGTAGCCACGCGCCATTCCTTATCTTGACAAGGCGGGCAATCCTCACCCGCGCGGAGGCAATCTAGCCATGACCCTGAACACGTCAATGACTGTTGTCTTCCTCAACCTCTCGCCGATGCCATCTCGGCCGAGGCGTGGCCGAGCTGCTTCTGGAGTGGCGCTCTTCGGGCGACCAGGCGAGGCATGACCGTAGCGAGTGGCCGGCGGACTGCTCTCCCGTTCGCCCTCGGCCCGGATGCACCGTAGCCTCTCATGGCAGTTGTCACCCGTGAGATGCGCGCGCAATTTCGAGGAGTGCATACGCTATCTCGTCATTGGTCCACCCGGCCGTCGCGGCGCTCTCACCAATTCCTGGACAGCCGGTTCCAGCGCGCGTTGGCAATGAAGCCCGCGATCCGGATGATCAGCCGCGCAGCCTGGTTCCGCGATTGTGATCGATCGCTTCATCGCAGGCCAGGGGCTTTTGCCCATCTCCTTCAGGCACACCAGGCGTACGAGCTCACGAATCATTGGCGCTTGGGATTACGCTGAATGCGGTCAACAAGCTGTTCCAGCGAACCCGCGCGCTGCAGCTCCTTGAAAAAATGGTGTGGCGCGACGCTCCCGAGCCGGTGCGTCTCAGCCAGGCTCCACACGAACGGATAGGCCGCCATGAAATCGGATCGTGGCTGGGCCTCAGACAGTTCGGCCTTGGTCACGATACCCCCGCCCACGAGCCGATCGGCCTTTTCGATGATCTGGCGCGCCCTTGTTTTCGAAAGACGATGTTCCTGCGCCAACTCGGCAATGGTTTTGCCATTCAGAAAGCCGTCCACCAGGGCGACATTTCGATCGACATTCGGACTGAAGCCCCAGCAGGCCCGCAGCCGGTCCAGTATCGTCATCGCACCACTTCCCTCAACGATCCCGCTTTGAGATAGATCCCATGATCCGCGACAGCTACCTGCACCGATCACCTCCCAAAAATGGCGGGCGGGCCCCGGAATCGAGCCGCCGTCGCGAGATTTCCGCGGCCGCGGCGGCTTCGCTGTCTGCTGCCCGCAGGGCGAAGCGCGCAGCAGATGAGAGCCCGTGGTGTCGCGATGTGCGTGCGCCATGCCCTGATTTGCCGGGGGCGAGTGTTGTCCAAAACGGTCTTTACCGCAACAGCGACAATCGAGGCATGCCGAGGCTCACCATTTTTCGGCAGGCCGGCAGCACGAAATTACAGTTCGCGTTTGCGACCTGCGAACCAAACTTGCTGCTGCGTTCTGAGAGACGCGGACCTTGAACAGATCCGCCTCCGCCGCAACCCGCAGCGCGGGCTTGGCTTTGCAGTGCAGCTCTTGCCCGACCTGCGCGGCAGGACCTATGAACTCATCGCCGCTGCGCAGTAGTTGGCGGCACCGGATGGAGAAGGGGTATGGACCCCCATCGCTGGCAGAACGACGACAGCGCGCTGTTCGCCGGCGAATGGTTCGAGATCGCCCGGCCCGAGCACGACCCTAGTCGTAGAGGCGCAACGCCGCTTCGTTGACGTTGAGAAAGATGCCGGTCGACTGGCTGCGCACGAACATCGGTACCGGATTATCGTCGAAAAGAGAACGGAACAGGGTCTCGCGCGCCTTCAGGTCGCGAATGTCGGTCAGCGTGACCGCCAGCACGCCGCCGGCGATGTCGACGCCGACCTGCAAAGCGACCCTGTGCGGTCCCAGCCGGTAGGCGAGCTCGAAGCTCGATATGCGCCCCCCGGAACCGGCGTGCAGCAGCTCCTGTGGTATCTCGCTTATGCCGACCTTGGTCAACGCGTCCGAGAGCGGGTGAACTGGAGGCTGTCGATGCTCGATCCGAGGAAGCCCGCCGCGGCCTCGTTGATGCTCAATATGTAGAAGTCAGACGTTGCGCCATGCCCATGATCGATCGGGCTCAGCCCGATGATGGCTTCCTGAGTGGAGTTGATGAGCAGACTGGCAAGGTCGACCTGGCTCGCGCGCGGGCGAAGGAATAGAAGGAAGTATTCGCCCGGCCAGCGGCACGACAACGGCAGCGCGATGATCTCGATCGTGGAAACCTTGCCGTCGACGACCAAGTGGCAAACTGTGAGCCGCGGCTCGCCTGCGGAGCAGGCCTCGTCGATGGCGGAGCCGATCGCCAGATTGAAGGCATATGGCAGTTCCTCGAGGCTGCGCGCGGACTCCGCAAAGCCCACGATCGCGCGGAAGCGCTGGCCGCAGCGCAACAGGAAAGGTGGCTCGTCCCCCAAACGACTGACGACAGCGATCTGATCCGAGAAGCGGCCGACGCTGCCCAACGCGATCTCCTCATAGGGCGGCAGCGTGCCTGCGCCGCAGGCGGATTGCCAGCGGCGCAGGATGAGCCTCACGTAGTCGAACTCCGTTTGGGCCGCTACGCTCTGCCCCGAAGGGTCGACCGTGCCGAGGCCCGTATGATCCAGCCCGACCATCGAGTTTGCCCTCGCCTTGGCAGGGAAAGGTTTCTGAGAGCCGCAATCATCCTCGCATCTCGCCGGTCCGCAGGTCCAATCGGGTCGAAGGCGAAGAGCCTCGGCCGGTTAACAAGCAATCTGAGGAGCGCAGCTCCGGTCGTCCGCAGCATCCGGCATTCTAGGCGAGCCCGTAGATCTGACGGTCTACCGCGGTGCGGCCGCGCGCCTGTCCGATCCCGTGCCCACCCGTCGCGGAACCTATGGCGAGGACCCTTAACGTTCGACTAAACGAAGCGTCACGATCCTGTTACATCGAGTTGCCGCGCAGAGGCATTTGGTTCGTCGGCCTGCTCGTCGACATCTCGCCCTGGGACGCCACAGAAAGCCTGTCCCGAGTGCGCTCACAACCTAAGGGCCCGCATGATTGTGAAGCCTGCTAACCGCGCGACGAGGCGGCCGAATAAGTCTCATACGAGGAAAAACGAAAAGTCGCCAACAAACAAGGGCCGCATCCGCGGCCCTTGTTTGGTTTGACAATATTTTGTCGTTCCCTTTGCTCTCCAAGGCAGGAGCAAAGAGAAACGCCGCCTTCTCTTAGGACGGGCTAGATCGTGAGCTGTGACGCATTTTGGAGCGCGTCGATTGTCGGTTCGGGACCAAAAAGGTCGGCAAATTGTCAATGCCGACGGTCAGACAACGCGCAAAATCAGTAATTTCAGGTTGGTACGCCACTTGCTTGTTCACGGTATCATAACCAGAGCGTGACGGGTGCTTGGCAACATTGAGCAAGGTGGGAAATTAGCTATGCCGCGAGAACGGCCGTTTAGCGCAACAAAACGCAACGGCATCGAAGTTGACCCAATGGAGATGCTGCCGCTCTGGCGCGGTGACTACCTCCAACACCGCTACAAGCCGGCGTCTGCCCCGTGGCCGCTGGCTATGATGTGGGACCAGTTATGCGCGAGATGTTGCGCTATCACAAGGCGCGTGCTCGGACTTTTCAATCGTCACGGCACTTCGATGAAGGGGGAGCCGACCGCGAAGGCCTTGACCGGGCGCGCGCGTACGCGGAAGGAGAAGCTTAGGGTCGCCACCAAAGATGATGCAATCGCCTTGCCGGAGGGCTATCAAACGACGATCGCCTATATTTTCAGGCTTCCTCGTAAATATGCGCCAGGGACGCTTACAATTGGTGACGCCGGTACCGGGCGACGAACGGTGGCATCTCGGGTACCGCATCGTGGGTCAACGTTTCTTCAGGATGCCTGCCGAGTTCCAGGAGGCGCTGCAGAGCTGATGGAGATCAGCATTTGCTCGAGAGCCCAGCCTCCGACCCGCCGATCCGCCGCTTCCGCAGAGAGCTGCAATACAACGCAGGGAACGGGTACTTCGATCTCCGCTCGCGAAGCATGGCACACCGGATGCTCGACGACGTCGCTCCGATATCCACTGACCATCTAATCGCATGCGGCAACAGCACAGCTGCGGAGCTGGTTACGCAAATCACGACAGACGGGACGAGCGTCCTTGCAGTCGCCGACCTGCTCGATCAGTTATACGCGGCCGGGGTGATCGAAGAGGAAGTCGATGACAGCGTCGCTTGGCAGAGCAGCGACGGGATGAAGAGCCGGGTCAAAGGGGTGTGACTGGTGGACTGCTGCCACGTGGATCAAGACCAGCGGAGGATCGATCCTGTAGCGCATCGAGTGTTTCCGCCCATTCGCTCGATGCGTTCGCCTCTGTCACATTCACCGGGCCCAGAGGTCCCTTGCACTGACGCGGCAAGACGCCGTAGGAGGAATCCCGACATGCCACAACTCGACGAAGCAACACTCAATGAGCTCGTGGACCGCGTCCTTAGCGACGTAGGAGGAGCAGTCAGCGTTCCGCTCGTGCGGATTGGAGACGCGCTGGGCCTGTACAAGACCCTCAAGAAAATTGGGCCGGCGACACCCGACGAGCTTGCCGCCGCCGCCGAATGCGCGCCGCGCTACGTGCGCGAATGGCTATCGGCTCAGGCGGCCTCCGGCTACGTACATCATGATGGTGGCCAGTTCTCGCTGACGCCCGAGCAGGCATTTATCTTTGCGGAGCCCGACAGCCCAGTTCATCTGATCGGCGCCTTCGACACAGCGGCAGCGATGGTCGAGAACCAACAGAAGGTTCAGGTGTCGTTCAAGACCGGCAAGGGCGTTGCCTGGGGAGACCAGGCTGGGTGTATGTTCTGCGCCGTGGCGCGGCTGTTCCGGCCAGGCTATGTCAACGCGCTGGTGCAGGATTGGCTGCCGGCGCTCGAAGGAGTGACGGAAAAACTGAATGCGGGCGCAAAGGTGGCCGACGTCGGCTGCGGACACGGGCTGTCGACGATCCTCATGGCGCAGGCGTTCCCCAAGTCCCGCTTTACCGGCTTCGACTTCCACCCAGCTTCGATCGCTGCAGCAACCGCGCATTCGCGGGCGCACGACGTAACGAACGTGACTTTCGAGGTCGGTCGGGCGCAGGACTTCGCGGGGCGGGATTTCGACTTGATCACCTGCTTCGACTGCCTTCACGACATGGGGGACCCGGAGGCCGCCGCGGTGCATATCCGCAAGGCGCTAAAGGACGACGGAACCTGGATGGTGGTCGAACCCATCGCGGGGGACACACTGGAAGAGAACATCAACCCGGTCGGACGATTGTACTACTCAGCCTCGACGATGATCTGCGTGCCGACCTCGCTAGCGCAGGAGGCCGGGCTCGCGCTTGGCGCACAAGCCGGAGAAAAGCGGCTGGCCCAGGTAATCCGCTCAGGCGGCTTCCAGCATGTCCGGCGAGCGGCCCAGACCCCGCTCAACATGGTGCTCGAAGCGACCTAGCAGACAAATGGCGGCGCCCGTGTTGCAGCTGGCGAAGCCTTGTTGCTCGGGCCCGTGAGCGCGCCGTCGGCGGCGCGCGAAGCGCGCTGCCACGATCGCGCACGGGCGAGCATGGGCTGTCCGCTTCGCACCATTGGAGCGCTACCGGTCTCGCAGGGGAGCAGCCTGGCTCTGGAACGAGTTGCCGTCCTCCCATTTGCCGTGGAATCCAACCGCGTGCCCCGACAGAACAACTTGATCGGGCGCTTTGGTACTCTCGCTACTCTCTATAATCAGACTAGGCGCGGCCTGCATCCAACGAATCAGATGATTTCGCCAAATTCATTTGGATGACCTTTGAAAAAGGAAGATTCTCCGATGCCAGTGAACGTGAGACTGGCCAGGGTCGCCGAAGGACTCTGGCCGGATTGAAACCCGCGAGAAAACCAAGAGATGCTTTATCCCGCAAAGCGAAGTTAGGAGCCAAACAAGCCTAGAAAGCGCCCGCTTCCTTTTAGCACGAATTTCCAAAGCCAGGCCCCGAATTAAAACAAAACAATCTCTACAGGGTTAGTAGAATAATGTTTCGTGGCATGGTTCGTGCCGTCACGCGTGAACGCAATCTGGCCTTCCCAGGGACAAACAGGCATGGCTCACGATATTCCCGACCAAATTAAGGTGCTGTGGTTCCTGCCGACCCATGGCGACAGCCGCTATCTCGGCACATCGGAAGGGGGCAGGGCGGTCGACCTGCCTTATTTGACGCAGGTGGCGCAGGCTGCCGACATGCTCGGCTACTACGGCGTGCTCTTGCCGACCGGCAGGTCGTGCGAGGATTCCTGGGTGATCGCGTCGGCGCTGGCGCCGCTGACCGAACGGTTGCGGTTCCTGGTTGCGGTACGGCCAGGTCTGCAGTCGCCGACGCTCGCAGCGCGCATGACGGCGACGCTTGACCGTATCTCCAACGGTCGGCTGCTGATCAATGTCGTCACCGGCGGCGACCCGCTGGAAAATAAGGGCGATGGCATTTTCCTTTCGCATGCCGAGCGCTACGAGGTGACGCAGGAGTTCCTGCAGGTCTACAAGCGGCTGCTGGGCGGCGAGACGGTCGAGCATCAAGGCAGGCATTTCCGCATCGAGGACGGCCGGCTGCTGTTCCCGCCGGTGCAGACGCCTCATCCGCAACTCTATTTCGGCGGCTCGTCCGACGCGGGGTCGGCTGTGGCGGCGCAGGAGATCGACAAATACCTGACCTGGGGCGAGCCGCCGGCCGATGTCGAGCGCAAGCTCGACGGCGTGCGCGAACTCGCGGAGAAGGCCGGCCGCAAGCTCTCCTTCGGCATCCGCCTGCATGTCATCGCCCGCGAAACCACAGAGGAGGCCTGGGCGGCCGCCGACAGGCTGATCAGCCGGCTCGGCGACAAGACCATCGCCTCGGCGCAGAAGGTATTTGCCCGTATGGACTCGGTCGGCCAGGCGCGCATGAGCGCGCTGCATGGCGGTGACCGGTCGAAACTCGAGATTGCTCCGAACCTCTGGGCCGGCGTCGGCCTGGTGCGCGGCGGTGCCGGCACCGCGCTGGTCGGGGATCCGGCCACGATTGCCGAACGCATCGACGAATACCGGCGGCTCGGCATCGATACCTTCATCCTCTCAGGCTATCCGCATCTCGAGGAGGCCTACCGCTTCGGCGAGCTTGTGCTGCCGCATCTGCCGACCGACCATCCGGTCAAGGTTGCAGGCTCGTCCGTCAATACCGGACCATTCGGCGAGACCATCGCCGGCGACCATCGGCCGAAATCGCTCGCCAGCGCTTCGTGAACGCGCTGCCGCCCCGGCCACGCAGCCACGTCGTCATTCTCGGCGGCGGCTTCACCGGAGCCGCCTTGGCCTGGCAGCTTGCCCGTCAGCCTGCGCGGCCCTCCATCACCGTCGTCGAGCCGCGTCCGTTCCTGGGCGGCGGGCTGGCCTACTCGAGCGAGGAGCCGTCGCATCGCGTCAACGTCCCAGCGGCCCGGATGAACCTGGCACCGGACGAGCCCGAGCATTTTTCGCGCTGGCTGGCCGCCAGCGGAGAGATCGAGCGCGATCCGGACGCCGTTTGGCGCAACGGCGATATTTTTCCGAGGCGGCGGGTATTCGGCCGCTACGTCGCCGAACAACTGAGGCCGCATCTCGAAAGTGGAGCGATCCGTCATATCCGAGGCCAGGCTCACGAGGTGAGGCGCAACGGCGACGGTTGGATCGTGGCCACGTCCGGTCAGCCGATCGCCGCCGACGCGGTCGTTCTCGCTATGACGCATCCGTCGCCCGATGTTCCATCCGCGCTCACACCGATCGCCGAAGCGCATGGCTTCGTTGCCGATGTCTGCGCCGCGGATGCGCTCGGTCCCATTGCTCCAGAAGCATCGGTGCTGATCGTCGGCTCTGGGCTCACATCGGCCGACACCGTCGCCGAACTCGACCGCCGTGGCCATCGCGGCCGCATCCTGGCGGTGTCGCGTCATGGGCTTCGCTCGCGTGGGCACCCGGAGGTGCGCGGCGCGCCCTTCGGCGATTTCGTCTCTATGCCGGCCGCGACCGCGCTTCGCCTGCTGGAGCGCGTTCGTTCGACACTGGCCGCGGCGGACGCCGAGGGCGTCAACTGGCAGTCGGTCTTCGACCAGCTGCGGCTGCAAGGAGCGGTGTTATGGTCCGCGCTATCCCATAATGAGCGCACACGGCTGGTGCGGCGGCTGCGTGTCTTCTGGGACGTGCATCGCTTCAGGATCGCGCCGCAGGTCGAGGCTGTGCTTGATCGGCGCCGCGCCGAAGGCACGTTCGACAACATTGCGGCAAGCCTGGTGGACTCGCGCCGCGCTGGAAATCGCCTGGCTGTCCGCCTGCGGCGACGCGGACGGAAGCAGATCGAAACGCTGCATTTCGATACGGTGATCAACACCACGGGACCGGCGCATGGCAAGGCGCTTCGGACCAATCCGGCACTGCGCTCGCTTGCCGATGCTGGCCTAATCCGGATCGATGCGCATGGGCTCGGAATAGCAACTGGCCTGGACAGCCGCGCCGTCGGCCCGGATGGCGGGCCAGTACCCGGGCTGTTCGTTGCCGGCCCGTTGGCGAGGGGCACGTTTGGGGAGCTCATGGGCCTGCCAGAGGTCGCCCGCCACGCTCAGGCAGTCACCTCGGAGATAGAGAGCCAGCTTGGCGCCCAGCCGGCGGTCGTAGTCGCGCGCTGAAAATCCGCAACGAATCCGGGCACGCGAAATTGGTATTTCCGTCCGGGCTCCGAAAATGGAATATTCTACTTTGTATATGTAATCAGTAGACTAATAATTAGCGACAGATTCCGGCCACGGCCGGATCGATCGTTGGGACAGGCCAAGCCGGGAGATTTCCATGCCAAAGATTGATCGCGACGCAGTCAAATTCGCCTATTGGGTGCCGAACGTCTCGGGCGGGCTGGTCATCTCGAATATCGAGCAGAGGACCAATCATTCGGCGGAGTACAATCGCAAGCTGGCGCAGATCGCTGAAAAGGCCGGCTTCGACTACGCGCTGAGCCAGATCCGCTTCACCGCCGGCTACGGTGCCGACGAGCAGCACGAGTCGGTGTCGTTCAGCCACGACCTGCTTGCCGCCACCACGACCCTCAAGGTCATCGCGGCGATCCTGCCCGGGCCATGGAACCCGGCGCTCGCCGCCAAGCAGATTGCCACCATTAGCTACCTCACCAACGGCCGAGTCGCGATCAACCTCGTTTCCGGCTGGTTCCGCGGCGAGTTCCACGCCATCGGCGAGCACTGGCTCGACCATGACGAGCGTTATCGCCGGTCGGAAGAATTCATTCGCGCGCTACGCGGAATCTGGACCGAAGACAGCTTCACGTTCCGCGGCGATTTCTACCGCTTCAACCAGTATTCGCTGAAGCCGAAGCCACTCAAGCCGCTGCCCGAGATCTTCCAAGGGGGCTCGTCCCGCGCCGCACGCGACATGGCTTCGCGTGTTTCGGACTGGTACTTCACCAACGGCAACACGCCGGCCGAAATCGCCAGGCAGGTCGATGACATCCAGGCCAAGGCCAGAGCCAACAACCATTCGGTCAAAGTCGGCGTCAATGCCTTCGCCATCGTGCGCGAAACCGAGGAAGAAGCAAAGGCCGTCCTTGCCGAGATCATCGCCAAGGCCAATCCGGAGGCAGTCAACGCCTTCGGCCACGAGGTCAAGAACGCCGGCAAGGCCTCGCCGGAAGGCGAAGGCAACTGGGCGAAGTCGTCCTTTGACGATCTGGTGCAATACAACGACGGCTTCCGCTCAAACCTGATCGGTACGCCGCTGCAGGTCGCCGAGCGCATCGTCAACCTGAAGCGCGCCGGTGCCGATCTGATCCTGCTCGGCTTCCTGCACTTCCAGGAAGAGGTCGAGTATTTCGGCAAGCATGTCATCCCGCTCGTTCGCGAGTTGGAAGCCGCGCAGACCGAAACGGTTCTCGCCGCCGAATAATCAATCGTCACTGGCCGGAAAGACCGGCCCGCGAAATCGCGATTGCCCTGCGCGCTAGAGCCTACGGGCGGCAACGGGACTTTGCGCGCCAACGAACCATCGAGGACGCCCGGAATGCCGTTGGCCAGTTCTGCCTTGGGAGCCATGGAGGCCTCTGTTTACGCGCCAGAAGTCTTTGCACGGGGCTTGCTGGCAAGCCTGCGGTCGGAGCAGTCGTCCGAAGATCCTGATACGCGGAGAGGCCGGGTCGCGGCGGCAGCCGTACCGCTTCTTTCGCTCAAAGCCATCGGCCTATCGTTTGGCGGCGTCGTCGCGCTGGCAGATGTCGATCTGTCGGTCTTACCCGGCGAGATACGTGCGATCATCGGGCCGAACGGCGCCGGCAAGAGCTCGTTGATCAACGTCATAAGCGGCGTTTATCGGGCCGACCGCGGTCTTGTCCTGCTCGACGGCGTCAGCTATGCCCAGGTGCCGACGCAGCGGCTGGCGCATCTTGGCGTCGCCAGGACATTCCAGAATCTTGCTCTGTTCAAGGGCCTCAGCGTCATCGACAATGTCGCGTCCGGCCTCGCCTACAGGGTCCGCTCCAACTTTGCCGGCCAGGTGCTTGGCATCGGCCGCTCGCGCGCAGAGCAGCGCCAATCCCTGAGCCGCGCCGACCAGATCCTGGAATTTCTCGACCTCACCGCCGTTCGCGATCGTCTTGCCGGCACGTTGCCCTACGGGCTTCAGAAACGGGTCGAACTCGCCCGGGCGCTGGTGGCGCAACCGCGCCTGCTGCTGCTCGACGAACCGATGGCCGGCATGACATCAGGTGAGAAAAGCGAGATGGCTGATTTCGTGCGCGCCGCGCGCGACCGCTTTGCCACTACAGTCGTCCTGATCGAGCATGATGTCGGCGTCGTCATGGGCCTGTCCGACCGCATCGCCGTCCTCGATTATGGCCGCAAGATCGCCGACGCCACGCCCGACGAGGTCCGCAACGACCAGCGCGTCATCGATGCCTATCTCGGCGTCGCCTCCGACAATGAGGACGGGGCGGGTATATGATCACCGATTTTGACTACCAGTTCTTCATCGAGGTGCTCGTCGGCGGACTGCTCTCCGGTGTCATGTATTCGCTGGTCGCGATCGGCTTCGTGCTGATCTACAAGACCTCGGGCGTGCTCAATTTCGCGCAAGGCGCGCTGCTCCTGTTCGCGGCACTCACCTTCGTCAGTCTCATCGAGCGCGGCGTTCCGTTCGCGCTGGCCCTGGTGATCACCTTCGCCATCATGGTGGCGATCGGCGTCGCTATCGAGCGCACGGTGCTGCGGCCGCTGACCAACAAGCCGCCGATCACGCTGTTCATGGCGACGCTTGGCCTGTCCTACATCATCGAGGGTGCCGCGCAGCTGATCTGGGGCACGCAGGTCCACGGCCTCGATCTCGGCATCGAGGATGTGCCGCTCGAAGTCGGTGGCGTGCTAATCAGCCAGTTCGACATTTTTGCAGCGGCGGTTGCCGCCGCCATGGTTCTCCTTTTGTCGATGTTCTTCCGCTACACCCGCATCGGCCTCAGTTTCCGCGCCGTCGCCGACGATCAGTTCGCGGCGCTCGCGGTCGGCCTCAGGCTGCCGCTGATCTGGGCGACCGTCTGGGCGGCCGCAGGTCTCGTCGCCCTGGTGGCGGGGCTGTTGTGGGGTGCCCGCCTTGGCGTCCAGTTTTCGCTGTCCCTGGTGGTGCTCAAGGCGCTGCCGGTGCTGGTGCTCGGCGGCTTCGATTCTATCCTCGGCGCAATTGTCGGCGGGCTTTTGATCGGCGCCAGCGAGAAGTTGGCCGAGGTCTATATCGGCGACTATTTCGGTGGCGGCATCGAGAGCTGGTTCGCCTACGTCGTCGCGCTCGTTTTCCTCTTGATCCGCCCCTCCGGCCTGTTCGGCCAGAAGCTCGTGGAGAGGGTCTGAACCATGGTCGCGATTACAAGCGATTTCTCCGCCGCGCCAGTGCTGCCGAAATGGGTGGTGCCCGTCCTGCTGCTTGCCTTCGCCTATGGCGTCGTGCCGGTGATCGGATCGAGCTACCTGTTCGAGGCCATCCTGCTGCCGTTCCTGGCGCTCAGCCTTGCCGGCGTCGGCCTCAACATCCTGACCGGCTATGCCGGCCAGGTTTCGCTGGGCAGCGCCGCCTTCATGGCGGCAGGCGCCTTTGCCGCCTACAATTTCAACCTGCGCGTCGAAGGCCTGCCGCTGGTCGGCAGCATCGTGCTTGCCGGCCTGGTCGCGGCTGGGATCGGCCTCATCTTCGGCCTGCCGAGCCTGCGGCTGAAGGGTTTCTATCTCGCGGTCTCCACGCTTGCCGCGCAGTTCTTCGTGCAATGGGCGCTGACCAAGTTCAGCTGGTTCTCCAACGACTCGGCATCGGGCGTCATCGACGCGCCGAAGCTCTTCATCGCCGGCTTCGAGTTCGACGGGGGGGTGGGGCGCTATCTCTTCGCGCTCACCGTCGTAGTCATCCTGACCTTTCTCGCCCACCGGCTGGTTTCGTCGCAGACCGGGCGCAACTTCATCGCCATCCGTGACAACGAGACGGCCGCGCGAATCATCGGCATCCCGGTGCTGAAGACGAAGCTGCTCGCCTTCGCCATCTCGTCCTTCATCATCGGCGTCGCAGGCGTCATCTGGGCATTCGCCTATCTCAGGACCGTCGAGCCGGCCGGCTTCGATCTCGACCGCTCGTTCCAGATCCTGTTCATCATCATCATCGGCGGGCTCGCCTCGATCCGTGGTGCCTTCCTAGGTGCTGCACTCATCGTCGTCTTTCCGCTCGCGCTGTCGCGCCTTGGCAATTTCCTGCTCGGCGACGTGTTCGATTCCGGCGTGCTCGACATGAGCCAGCGCATCGTGCTCGGCGCCCTCATCATCCTCTTTCTGATCCTGGAACCGGACGGGCTGGTCGCCCTGTGGGACAGGATCCGAAGACGGCTCTCGCTCGCCTGGCAATCGAGCTGAGCCGGTTTCGGGGCAATACGCTCCCAACCCATCAAAGCATCGGAAAATGAACCAGGGCAAAATCCAAGCCCATACTGGAGTACCTCGAACCATGATCTTCCTCAGCACAGTCAAGGCGGTCGCGCTGTCGGCGGCGCTGGCCGTGTCGGTGGCCTTGCCGGCCGCCCACGCCGACGAGCAGTATTTCCCGCTGCAGAGCTACCGCGTCGGGCCTTATGCGGCCGGCGGCACCGGCTTCTTCGGCGGCTTCATCGACTATCTCAATCTCACCAACATCCGCGACGGCGGCGTCAACGGCGTCAAGTTGACCTCGGACGAATGCGAGACCCAATATGAGGTCGAGCGCGGTGTCGAATGCTACGAGCGGCAAAAGAGCCATGCGGGCGCCGCCGCCTGGAATCCGCTTTCGGTCGGCATCGCCTACGCCATGATCGACCGCATCACCTCCGACAAGGTGCCGCTGATCACGGTCAACCACGGCCGCACCGATTCCACCGACGGGCGGGTGTTCCCTTACGTCTTCCCGCTGCTGCTCAATCCCTACAGCGAGACCTCCGGCATCGTGAACTACATCGCGACCAAGGAAGGCGGCATCGACAAGCTGAAGGGCAAGAAGATCGTCGTGCTCTATCACGGCTCGCCCTACGGCAAGGAGACGATCCCGATCTATGAACTGCTGGCGCAGAAATACGGCTTCACCGTGCAGCAGATCGAGGTGCCGCATCCTGGCAACGAGCAGCAGTCGCAGTGGCTGACGATCCGCCGCGCCAAACCGGACTTCGTCGTGCTGCGCGGCTGGGGCGTGATGAACCCGGTGGCGCTGAAAACGGCGGTGAAGGTTGGCTATCCCGTCGAACACATCATCGGCAATGTCTGGTCGAATTCGGAAGAGGACGTCATTCCCGCAGGCGATGCGGCCAAGGGCTACACCGCCATCACCACCCAGGCTTCGGGCAACTCCTATCCGGTGGTGCAGGAGATCGTGAAGACAGTCTATGACGCCGGCAAGGGCAATCTCGAGGACAAGTCGCGCATCGGCTCGGTCTACCATAACCTCGGTATCGTCAACGGCATCCTCAACGTCGAGGCCATCCGCATCGCGCAGGAGAAGTTCGGCCACCGCACGCTGACCGGCGACGAGGTCCGCTGGGGCTTCGAGCATCTCAAGCTCGACCCGGCCAAGGTCGAAGCGCTCGGCGCCAAGGACCTGTTCCATTCCATCAATGTCAGCTGGGACAACCACGAGGGCGAAGGCTACGTGACCTTCCAGCAGTGGGACGGCAAGAAGTGGAACGTCGTCTCCGACTGGATCGCGCCGGACTGGGCGCTGCTGCGGCCGATCATCGAGAAATCAGCCGAAGCCTATGCCAAGGAGAAGGGCATCAAGCTGCGCACCGCCGATGATGCCAACGCCGTGACCACCAATTGATCGCAAGGCCGGGCGTCGCGGAAGCCTCCGCAGCGCCCGGCTTGTTCAGTTCCGAGAAATACGGAAAACAGTCATGCCAGACACCGAAATCATCCTTGCCGTCGACGCGATTCACGCCACCTACAACCACGCCATCACGGCGTTGCATGGCGTCAGCTTCGAGATCCGGCGCGGCGAAATCCTGGCGCTGCTCGGCGCCAATGGCGCGGGCAAGACCACCACGCTGAAAGCGGTCTCCAACCTGCTGCCGGCCGAACGCGGCCAGATCAATGCCGGCACCATCCGCTTCGATGGCTCGGATGTTTCGCGCCGCAAGCCGGGCGATCTCGTGCGCGCCGGTCTGGTCCAGGTGCTGGAGGGCCGCCATTGCTTCAAGAGCCTCACCGTCGAGGAGAACCTGGTTTCGGGCGGCATCGGCCGCAGCGGTCGCCGTGCCGAGATCAACCGGGATCTTCAGCGGATCTACGATTTCTTCCCGCGGCTGGCCGAAAAGCGCCGCACGCTTGCCGGCCTGACCTCGGGCGGCGAGCAGCAGATGACCGCGATCGGCCGGGCGCTGATGTCGCGTCCCCGCCTGCTGGTGCTCGACGAGCCGTCGATGGGGCTTGCCCCGCTGGTCGTCCAGGACATCTTCCTGGCGCTAAAGAAGCTCAACCAGGAGACAAGCCTGTCGATCCTGGTCGCCGAGCAGAACGCGGCCGTGGCGCTGAAATATGCCGACCACGCCACCGTGCTCGAGAACGGGGTCTCCGTCCTCTCTGGGCCGGCGGCGGAACTGCGCCGGCGTGAGGACGTGCGCGCCTTCTATCTCGGACAGCAGGCTTCGCCCGCCGCGCCGCCCGTCCATCTTCATGCCGTCGCCTGAACCGAAATCCGAAGGAGAGTGAAATGACTGTATCCAACGTCAAGACCGACAAGGCCGCCGCCGCCGTGCCGCCGGTCGTGCGGCCCGCCGAGCCGGCGCACATCATCAAGGACGACGCCGAGGCCATCGCGGTCGCCCAAAGGTTGGCCGCCGAATTCGTCAAGGACTCCTCCCGGCGCGACCGCGATCGGGTCTGGCCCGTGGCCGAGCTCGATCAATTCTCGCAGAGCGGCTTGTGGTCGATCAACATGCCCAAGGCGTTCGGCGGGCCGGAAGTGTCCTATGCAACGCTCGCCAAGGTGATCGAGATCATCGCGGCGGCCGATTCCTCGATCGGCCAGATCGCGCAGAACCATCTCGGCGTCGTCGCGGCCATCCGCACCGTCTCCGACAAGGACCAGCAGGCACTGCTCTTCGCCGAAGTGCTGAAAGGCACGCGCTTCGGCAACGCCTTTTCCGAATTCGGCTCCAAGCGCGCGGCCGATTTCGAAACGAAGTTCACCGACGCCGGCGACCATGTGATCGTCAATGGCCAGAAATTCTATTCGTCCGGCGCGCTGCTCGCCCATCTGGTGCCGATCGTGGCGCTCGATGACGAGGGCCGCGCCTGGTACGCGATTGCCGACCGCGCGGCGCCGGGCCTGACGGTCATCGACGACTGGTCGAGCTTCGGTCAGCGCACGACACTGTCGGGCACGGTCATCATCGACAACGTCAAGGTGCCGAAGACGCATCTGGTGCCTGGCTACAAAGGTTACGACAAGCCGACCGCCGACGGCGCCATCTTCCAGATTATCCAGGTGGCGGTCGACACCGGCATAGCGCAGGCGGCGATCGACGAGACGGTTCAGTTCGTGCGGACCAAGAGCCGCGCCTGGATCGACAGCGGCGTCGACAATGCCTGGGACGATCCTTACACGATCCAGGCCATCGGCGACCTGACGCTTCGGCTGCACGCCGCGCAGGCGCTGCTGGAAAAGGCCGGCCTGGCAATCGACCGGGCCGTCACCGAGCCGACCGCCGAGACGGTGGCGCACGCCCAGATCGTCACGGCGGAAGCGAAGATCCTGTCGACGGAGATCGCGATTGCGGCGACCAACAAGCTGTTCGAACTCGCCGGAACACGTTCGACGCTTGCCGAGCACAATCTCGACCGGCACTGGCGCAATGCCCGTACCCATACGCTGCACGATCCGGTGCGGTGGAAATACGCAATCCTCGGCAAGTACTTCCTCAACGGCGAGAAGCCGCCGCTGCACGCCTGGAGCTGATCGCGTTGTTCTGTCGAGGCGGCCTCGACCGCTTCGCCAAGTCGCGGCCCCGACCGGGCCGCCGGTCTCTCAATCCTGGAGCCACCCCGGAGCCCGCCCCATGTCAAATCCAGCAATCGTAGGCTTTTCCGGCAATCTCACCCGCCCGTCGAAGACACGCGCCTTCGTCGACCTAATCGTGCAGGATATCGCCAACCGCCATGGCCTGTCCTCCCGAACCTATGACATCGATGACGTCGGCCCGTCTCTCGGCGCCGCCAAATGGGCACGCGACCTCGACGCGCGGGCGCAAGCGATTCTCTCGGACGTCCTCGCCGCGGACGTGCTCGTTGTCGGTTCGCCGACCTACAAAGGCAGCTACACCGGACTGTTCAAGCATTTCTTCGACCTGATCGATCCGACGGCCCTCAAGGGCAAGCCTGTGCTGCTGACTGCGACCGGAGGCGGCGAGCGCCATGCCTTGATCGTCGAGCACCAGCTCAGGCCACTGTTCGGTTTCTTCGAAGCCTTCACGCTTCCCACTGCGATTTACGCCACCGACAAGGACTTCAGCGAAGGCGTGCTTCGGTCTGAACCGATCCTGAAACGGGCGGCGCAGGCTGTTAGCGAAGCT
Organism: Mesorhizobium sp. WSM2561; assembly: GCF_000513915.1. Classification (NCBI taxonomy): domain Bacteria; kingdom Pseudomonadati; phylum Pseudomonadota; class Alphaproteobacteria; order Hyphomicrobiales; family Phyllobacteriaceae; genus Mesorhizobium; species Mesorhizobium sp. WSM2561. The sequence goes on along the minus strand of NZ_AZUX01000042.1, from coordinate 36,176 downwards.
GGACTTCTGCTCTCGGGTAAACGAGGTATTCGCTTGGCCGCCGAGTGATCTCGCGGCCCGCGGCCATTCGGTGCCCTCACAAGCAATCACTCACGATTCACACGTGGTGTTGAAAGCTCCCCGCCAACGTTGATGTTTCTTTCCGCGGCTTGCCGAAAAACCCAGCACGCTTGCCGGCCTCACATCGGGCGGCGAGCAGCAGATGACAGCGATTGGCCGGGCGTTGATGTCGCGTCCACGCCTGCTCGTCCTCGACGAACCTTCGATGAGGTTCGCTCTGCTGGTCGTCCAGGACGTCTTCCTGGCGCTGAAGAAGCTCAATCGGGAGACGGGCCTGTCGATCCTCATCGCGGCCGTCGCGCTGAAATATGCCGACCACGCCACCGTGCTTGAGAACGGCCGTCCTGTCCGGACGGCTGCGGAGCTTCGCCAGCGCGAGGACGTCCGCGCTTTCTTTGTTGGGCAGCCGGCTTCGCCCGCCACCCAGCCTCCTCACCTGCATGCCGTCGCCTAACAACTCCGAAGGAGCCATGAAATGACCGCCTCCAACGTCAAGATCGACAAGGCCGTCGCCGCCGGTTCCCCGCCCCACCGAACCCGCTCATATTGTGAAAGACGACGCCGAGGCGATTGCGTTTGCCCACCGCTTGGCGGCCGACTTCGTCAAGGATTCTTCCAAGCGCCATCGCGAGCGGGTCTGGCCGGTATGGCAGTGACAAGCAATCGGTAAGCGGGATGGCACGGCGGGCCAAACATGATCGCGCGCACTGGCCATTGCGAGGTTCGCCGGCCCAGACCTGCTGCTAAGGGTAGTTGCCACTAGGAATCCGAACGGGGCGCACTCAGTCCGGGCAGTAAGCAGCGCCGACACGTCCTGCACCGTATCACTTCGCCAAGGCCATCCGACTTGCGGATATCCGACGACATCATCATCGAGCAGGCAGATGCGATCCGGACGAGCTTCCGGATGTCGATGGTGGCTTCCCATTCTTCCGCGCCCCCTTGAACACCCATGGCCGCGACAACACATTGTGCGACGGTCGGCGGGCAATGCGGACGGTTCTGCGCAAAACGAGTAGGAGAGACGGATGAACGCGGAGGATTTCAGCAGCCCCGTTTTCGTGAGGCGTTCCGTGTACATCGTTCAAGAGATTGCCAATCTTGCGGACGCTATCGACTTCCTCAATGACTGGCCCGAAGATCAGCAAGACCTGACTCACCTGGCCGCGCTCCGGGCGTGCCTTGATGCATGCGATGGGCAGAAACCGTTGAGCGCGGCACGCCACGCGTTTCTCGACTTTGCCAAGCGCTGCGAGATTTTGGAAGATCCGATGTCCGCCATGAAGTGGATCGCAGCCTGCAAAAAGGCGCGCGCTTAGAAATTTCTCTAGCTGTGTCAGATTACCGTGGGCTGAGCGTGGCATCATGAGGCCCGGAAGAAGAGCCGTTTTTATCCGTTGCAGGCAGCAGCTTCAGCGAGGAACGGGGCAAGGCGCTCCTACGGATTGAATCGATTGCCGGCGGCGGCGGTCCCGCTGCTGAGGGGGCGCCACGGCGGCTCCGGCTGATGAAACAGGCGTGACCGCGAGTGGTATATCAGTTCAAAATGCGAAAGCGCCTAGTACATTTGCGCTGGGCGAAGACGCCTATATTCTTCCAGAAAGTATGACGGGAGAAAGCGATGACGATTTCTGGTATCCTGATCGCATTCGGCTTCCTTTTATCGATCTGCATTATTGTTAAAGCTTTTTGGGCCGCCAACAGTGCAAAGCCGAAAGAACAGCCGGACAATCGGCCACTTCCCGCGGTGATCCGCTTCGCCTCGGTTTTGATTCCAGTATAGGTGACAGCAGGGCGGCCAAGCGGAACGCTGCAGCGACAATGGCGCCGCCTTGCTGGGGCGCCCGGTTCGCACGATTAAAGGCCCATAGGCATCCCCGATCGGTTCAGCCTTTCGTTTACGACCGGTGATCGGCTCCCAATGCCTTGCGGGATTTCCTCGGCCGACCCTGGTACCGGGACGGGAACGGGCGCGTGGAAAATCGGCTGACCAACGTGAACAAGCCCAACCCTGCTCTTTTGTGACGGCTTTCCTGGTCCTGTTCCGGATCTTCCACGATCAACCCTCAAGGGGTCCGCTACGCGAGCGTGCGGCCGCTTGGCTAAAGCCTGCGCGGTGATCGCGACCGGACCACGACACTGACGGGAGCCATCGAGCGGGGGTTGGCCTCGCTCAAAGATGGAAGGCCTTCAAATGTCGCACGATCTTGCCCTGGCTCAACACCACGCCCTGGACCTCGCTCGCACCCTGATGGTTCCAGTCACCCTGTTCGAGGTCGACGGGCTGATCGGCGTCTTACCGAGCGACGAACTGGGCGATGCGGACGTCGAGATTCTTCAGGAATATGACCCTTTCCAGATAGGGTCGGCTCATTGAGCCGGCTTCGGACTCGGTGGTCCGCCCCGTCAGAAAAGGCCGGGTTACGCCGACTGCGATCCTGCCGCCTGCCGATTGCCGTGCCGATGCGCCGTGATGGTGCCGCTTGAAGCGAGCGGCGGCAAGGGAGGCTGCGCCGCGGCCCGGGAATCACATCGACCACGCGGAATTCCCTAGTTGCCAGCCGCGCCCTTGCCCCCTTCGCTCTTCGCGGCGGTGGGGTCTGGTCCCGCGGGATTCGAGGGAAAGGAAACCGAACAGGAAAGGCCGGAACCTGATGGGCGCCGGGAGTGCAATGGAGAAGAGTAATGTCGAGGAACTCAGGAGCGGCGTGCTGTGTGCCGCGGTGCTGGAGCAGGCGGGCTTCGCGGTCGATGCGAAGGAGAGCACCAAACGCGCCGTAAAATTCCGGCGCGGCGACGAAATCATCATCGTCATCCATGACGGCAAGGGCTGGTTCGATCCGCTGTCGGAGGCCAAGGGAGACGTCTTCCGCCTGGTCGAGCACCTCAAGGGCGTCCGCTTTGTGGAAGCGCTCGACCATGTGGCGGATCTGATCGGGTTCGTCGCCAGCGACCCCGGCTGGACGCGCGTTCCTCGCAAGCAACGGCCGGACCTTTCCATTTCGGCGCGCTGGCAAAGCCGCCGCGGGCCGTGGCCCGGCTCCATGACGTGGCGCTATCTCCGCGACGAGCGCCGTCTTCCCGAGACGATCATCCGCGCGGCAATCCGCCAGGACCGGCTCCGCGAGGGTCCGCGCGGCAGCATGTGGGCCGCGCACACCGATGAGACCGGCGCGGTCACCGGCTGGGAGGAGCGCGGTCCTGAATGGCGTGGGTTTGCGACCGGAGGCGCCAAGGTCCTGTTCCGTTTTGGCCCTGTGGACGCGATCCGTTTCTGCGTCACTGAAGCGGCCATCGATGCCATGAGCCTCGCCGGGTTCGAGAAGGCGCGGCCCGGCAGCGTCTATCTGAGCACCGGCGGCGGCTGGGCGCCGGCGACCGTGGCGGCGATCCGCAGGCTTGCGGCGCGCAAGGGCGCGCTTCTTGTCGCCGCCACCGACAACAATATCCAGGGCGACATCTATGCCTGCCGGCTCGAGGCGGTCGCGGCGGCGGCGGGGTGCGGTTTCGAGCGGCTGCGCCCTGCGGCCGACGACTGGAACGAGGATCTGCGTGCGATGAAGGAATCGGCGAAGGAGAAAAGGAGGGAGAGAAAAGACCGGCTGCCGCATGCCCGCCGGCCGCGTCAAGGGTGAAGCTTCGCCCGGCTGACGCCGGCCCTTGACCCGACCGGACGGAGAGGCGGCCGCGGGGAGGGGTCAGGAAGGGCTGAAGACGATGGCGATCCAGGAGGATGAGCCGCGCTCCGGCCCGACAACGCTGAGAAGGAGCCCCCCTCATGAACCCCACCTCTCCAATCCGCAAGATCTACCAGGGCATGGCCGACCGCGGGCAGATGTTTCGTCTGTTCGACCGCCATGCGCAGCGCCCCGATCGCTGGCAGAACGATGACAGCGCGCTGTTGGCCGGCGAATGGTTCGAGATCGCCCAGCCCGGGCACGACTACATGCTCGGCATCTTGCCGCCGCTCTGGATGCGCGCGGAGATGTTCGCGCTCAGCGAATTCCTCACCGGCAGCGTAACCAGCGTGTTCTTCCGGCTCAGCATTGACGGCTGCATCCGCTATTTCCACGGCTATTGCGATCTTTCCGACCGGGGCTCGCCCGAGCGCATGCGGGCCGCGATGGTGGAACGGGAGTCCTGGCCGGTGAAGGCGATCACGCATGAAGAGCGCCTCGAGCATATCTGGTCGAGCACGCATGATGACTATCGCGGCTATGCCGGCGAGCTCTGGCTGCCCGAGCATCGGGGGAAGCGCACCGTGCTGGTCTATGACCGCGGGCGCACCGTGCTTAAGCTGCTCGATGATCTGACCAACGAGGAGATCGCCGCCAAGCTGCCCGTGCACCTCAGGCATCTCCCCACCAACGTGGCCGCGTGAGGTGCGGGTGATGTTCACATTTCCAATTGTGGCGGTCCGCAAGGTGATCGATCACGGTATTGCCGACGCCGCCGCCAATGGCGGCTTCCGCAATCCGTATTTCGGCGCAAGGCCCGGCGAAGGCGAGAAGCCCGGTGTCTGGCTCGTTGGCGACCAGGGCGTCTATCTATGCTCCAACGGCAAGCTCGCCGAGGGTGCCCGTCCCCTCGTCGTCTATTCGGAGCAATGCCATCCAGACGGCAATCCAGACTGGTGGGACTACAAGCGCCGGCATTTCGGCGCCGATGACGGCATTGAGTTCATCGAGTCCGAACGGCTGGTTCCGCTCGTTGACCGCCACCACCGCGCAACGCATCTCAACATCGAGCTCACCGAGACCGAGATCGCGCTCTCGCTGATCACTCGCTGACCTTCAAAAACCCGCGCCGCTCTTCGCCCGGCCAGCCCTCTTCGGCCGGGGTTCGCGCGCGCTTTCGAAAACAGGAGACATTTCCAATGGCGCATGACGACCCCTTCACCATCGACCTCTTCGGCAACACGTCGCTCTCGTCAGCCTCGGCCTCGGGGTGACCGCCTTTTCGGCCGCATTCGACGCCGATCCGGACCGGGATGACGATCGACCGCTATCCGTGCCGGCGCCGGCCATGCCGGTTACGACCGCCGCACGCCCGCCGGCGCGGGAGCGGCGAGAACGGGGCGCGAACTTTCATCTCATTGGTGAGCGTGGACTTTCGCGCGGCTGGAAGGAGCGGGCCCGCGACAGCATCGCGGCGATCCGGCTGGCGGCCGAGATCGAGGCCGCGGAACGGCCGGCCACGCGCGAGGAACAGCAAAGGCTGATCCGCTTCACGGGATTCGGCGCGTCCGACCTCGCCAACGGCATCTTTCGCCGCCCGGGCGAGATCGACTTCCGCGACGGCTGGCAGGAGATCGGCGCCCAACTGGAGGATACGGTCGGCGAGGCTGACTACGCCTCGCTGGCCCGCTGCACGCAATATGCGCATTTCACGCCGGAGTTCATTGTTCGCGCCATCTGGGCGGGCTTGCTGCGGCTCGTTGGCGCGGCGGCCGCATTCTTGAGCCCGGCATTGGAACGGGCCTCTTTGCGGCTTTGATGCCGGCCGAGCTGCAGGACCGTTCCCATGTCACCGGCGTCGAGCTCGATCCAGTCACGGCGCGCATCGCCCGGCTGCTCCAGCCGCGGGCGCGCATCCTCAACGCCGACTTCGCCCGCACCGACCTGCCGGCTTCGTTCGACCTCGCTATCGGCAATCCTCCCTTCTCGGATCGCACCGTGCGCTCCGATCGTGCGTACCGATCGCTCGGCCTGCGCCTGCACGACTACTTCATCGTGAAGGCGCTTCGATTGCTCAAGCCTGGGGCTCTCGCCGCCTTCGTGACCAGCCACGGGACCATGGACAAGGTGGACGCCACGGCGCGCGAGCAGATCGCGAAGTCGGCCGATCTGATCGCGGCCTTCCGTCTGCCCGAGGGCAGCTTTCGCGCCGATGCCGGAACGGATGTCGTCGTCGATATCCTGTTCTTCCGCAAGCGCAAGGCTGGCGAGCCCGAAGGCGACATTTCGTGGCTCGATCTCGAGGAGGTCCGGCCAGCGACAGAAGACGAGGGCGCCATCCGCGTCAATCGCTGGTTCGCGCGGTATCAGGATTTCGTGCTCGGCGCCCACGCGTTGAGGCGCAGCATCTACGGCCCCGACGAGACCTATACTTGCCTGCCGCCGCCTGCCGTCGATCTCGAAGAAGCACTAATGGCTGCGATCTCTCTGCTTCCGGAAGCGCTTTATGATGGCGAGCCGGACGCAATCGGCATCGATGGCGAGGACGAGGATGACGCGCCGGCTGACGGCCTGCGTCGCGGCGACAGGCATCTTCGCGAAGGCAGCTTCTTCGTCGACCACCGGCATGGGCTGATGCAGGTCGTCGACGGCGAGCCGGTACCGGTCAGGATCCGCAAGGGCCGCGCCAGCGACGGCATCCCGGAAAAGCATGTCCGGATCATTCAGAAACTGGTCCCCATCCGCGATGCCGTGCGCGAGGTGCTGAAGGCACAGGAGCTCGACCGGCCGTGGCGGCAGGCGCAGGTCAGGCTGCGTATCGCCTGGTCGAACTTCGTCCGCGTCTTCGGCCCGATCAACACCACCGTGGTCTCGACCACGCAGGATGAGGAAACCGCCGAGGTGCGCGAGACGCATCGCCGGCCGAACCTGCAGCCGTTTCTGGATGACCCGGATTGCTGGCTCGTCGCCTCTGTCGAGGACTACGACCTCGAATCCGATACGGCGAACCCCGGTCCGGTCTTCACCGAGCGCGTGATTGCTCCGCCATTGCCGCCTGTCATAAGCTCGGCCGCGGATGCGCTCGCCGTGGTCCTCAACGAACGCGGCTGCGTCGACATCGACCACATCGCCGAGCTCTCGCTGAACTCGGCAGCGCCATTTTTCGCGATCCGGCCAACGGTTCCTGGCAGACCGCCGACGCCTATCTGTCGGGAGCGGTTCGCGACAAGCTGAAGACCGCTGAGGCCGCAGCTGGGCTCGATCCCGGCTATCAACGCAATGTCGCTGCGCTCAAGGAGGTGCAACCCGCCGATCTCAGCCCCTACGACATCACCGCGCGTCTCGGGGCTCCATGGATACCCGCGTCCGATATCGTCGCCTTCGTGAAGGAAACCATGAGCGCCGAGATTAAGATCCATCACATGCCCGAGCTTGCCTCATGGACCGTCGAGGCCCGTCAGCTTGGATGGACTGCCGCCGGAACGTCGGAATGGGGTACCGAGCGCCGCCACGCCGGCGGACTGCTCGCCGATGCACTCAACAGCCGTGTCCCCCAAGATATTCGACACCATTAGGGATGGCGAAGCCGAGCGCCGCGTCCTCAATGTTGTCGACACGGAGGCGGCGAAGGAGAAGCTCCAGAAGATCAAGACCGCCTTCCAGAACTGGGTCTGGTCCGATCCGGACCGCACCGACCGCCTGGCCCGTATCTACAATGACCGTTTCAACAACATCGTGCCCCGAAGGTTCAACGGCGATCATCTACAACTTCCGGGCGCCTCTGGCGCCTTTTCTCTTTATGCGCATCAGAAGCGGGGCATCTGGCGTATCGTCTCGGCCGGCTCGACCTATCTCGCCCACGCCGTCGGCGCGGGCAAGACGATGACGATTGCCGCCGCGATCATGGAGCAGAAGCGCCTGGGGCTCATTGCCAAGGCCATGCTGGTCGTGCCCGGCCACTGCCTCGCGCAGGCCGCGAGAGAATTCCTCGCGCTTTATCCCAATGCCCGCATTCTGGTCGCCGACGAGACGAATTTTTCAAAGGAGAAGCGGCACCGCTTCCTGTCTCGCGCCGCGACGGCCAATTGGGACGCCATCATCATCACGCATTCGGCATTCCGCTTCATCGGCATCCCGTCCGCCTTCGAGCAGCAGATGATCCATGACGAGCTGGAGCTCTACGAGACGCTGGTCACCAAAGTCAAGAGCGACGATCGCGTTTCGCGCAAGCGCCTCGAGCGGTTGAAGGACGGGCTGAAGGAACGGCTCGAAAGTCTCGCCACGCGCAAGGACGATCTTCTGACCATCTCCGAGGTCGGTGTCGATCAGATCATCGTCGACGAAGCGCAAGAATTCCGCAAGGTCTCCTTTGCGACCAACATGTCGACGCTCAAGGGTGTCGATCTCAACGGCTCGCAGCGCGCCTGGGACCTCTATGTGAAGTCTCGGCTTCTCGAGACGAAGAACCCGGGCAGGGCGCTCGTGCTCGCTTCGGGCACACCGATTACGAACACGCTTGGCGAGATGTTTTCCATGCAGCGCTATCTCGGCCATGGCGCACTGCTCGAGCGCGGCCTGCACGAGTTCGATGCCTGGGCATCCACCTTCGGCGACGTCACCACCGAACTGGAGCTTCAGCCCTCCGGCAAATACAAGCCGGTGACGCGCTTCGCCAGCTTCGTCAATGTCCCGGAGCTGATCGCGATGTTCCGGAGTTTTGCCGATGTCGTGATGCCGCAGGACCTGCACGAATATGTCAAGGTGCCCGCGATCTCGACCGGCCGGCGCCAGATCCTGACGGCCAAGCCCACGCCTGCCTTCAAGGACTATCAGCTGGTTCTCGCCGAACGCATCAAGGCGATCGAGATGCGCGACCGCCCGCCGGAGCCTGGCGACGACATTCTTCTCTCGGTGATCACCGATGGTCGCCATGCCGCAATCGACCTGCGGCTGGTTGATCCTGATAATGACAACGAAGCCGACAACAAGCTCAATCTTCTTGTCTCGAACGCCTTCGCATCTGGCTTGAAACGGCGGATAACACCTACGTCCGTCCCGACGGCAAGCCCTACGAGCTTTCCGGCGCCGCGCAGATGATCTTTTCCGATCTCGGGACGATCAACGTTGAAAAGACAAGGGGGTTCTCGGCCTATCGCTGGATTCGCGACGAGCTGATCCGCCTGGGCGTTCCCGCCTCGGAGATCGCCTTCATGCAGGACTACAAGAAGTCGGAAGCCAAGCAGCGGCTGTTCGGCGATGTCCGTGCCGGCAAGGTGCGGTTCCTCATCGGCTCCTCGGAGACGATGGGCACCGGCGTAAACGCCCAGCTTCGTTTGAAGGCACTCCATCACCTGGACGTGCCCTGGCTCCCCTCGCAGATCGAGCAGCGCGAGGGCCGCATCGTCCGACAGGATAACCAGCACGACGAGGTCGAGATCTTCGCCTATGCGACCGAAAGCTCGCTCGACGCCACCATGTGGCAGAACAATGAGCGGAAAGCCCGTTTCATCGCCGCGGCATTGTCTGGCGACACCTCCATTCGACGGCTTGAAGATCTTGGCGAAGGGCAGGCCAATCAGTTCGCCATGGCCAAGGCGATTGCATCGGGTGACCAGCGGCTGATGCAGAAAGCCGGACTTGAGGCTGACATCGCACGGCTCGAGCGACTGCGCGCCGCCCATATCGACGACCAGCACGCCGTGCGTCGGCAGATCCGCGACGCCGAGCGTGACATCGAGTATTCAACCCGGCGTATTGGCGAGATTGGACAAGACATCGAGCGGCTCGTCACGACCAATGGCGATGCCTTCGCCATGACCGTGACCAAAAAATCCTACGCCGAGCGCAAGGAGGCCGGCCGGGCGCTGATGAAGGAGATTCTCACCCTGGTCCAGCTTCAGCAGCAGGGCGAGACCGTCATCGCGTCGATCGGCGGGTTCGACCTCGAATATTCCGGCGAGCGCTTCGGGCAAGATGGCTATCGCTACACCACCGTGCTCCTGCTCACCGGGGCGGATCATGAGATCGAGCTGCCTGTCACGGTGACGCCGCTCGGCGCCGTCGCGAGATTGGAGCATGCGCTGTCCGGTTTCGGGGAGGAGCAGGAACGGTATCGGCAGCGTCTCGCCGACGCCCGGCGGCGGCTCGCCTCCTACCAGTGTCGCGACGGCGGCGAATTCGCCTTTGCCGGCGAACTGGCCGACAAGCGCCGCGCGCTGCGGGAGGTCGAAGACGCCCTGGCAGCGGAGGTGCGGAACGACGCAGCATCGGCCGCGCAAGCGGCGTGACGACAAGACCTGCTCAAAGCGAACTGGGCTTTGAACGCAATGCAACACACGCATGGCTGCATTGCACAATAGAGAGTTTGCGTTTGGTCAAAACGCGGGCATCCTGCACGCAGCTGATGCACATGGCGGTCTTCTCCTCCCAGTGCCGCCGCACCGGCTGTTCCCCTCTGGAGGTATTTGACCTTCAAGACTTTATGGGCCGGCATTCGCTGGCCCATTTTTTTTGGACTAGCCTTAGGACCGCTATCGCGACAGGCGGTGCTCGTCGTCGATCAGAATAAGACGGGCCGGCGGAATGTCGGCCCATCTCCACAGCACGAGGTTCATGTCCTCGGCGGTCGAACCCGCGGCAAAGCTTCGAACGAGCAGACCGTCATATCCGGCGCCATGCAGGCGCCTGGCAAAGGCCTGCGTCTTCGCCTCGCCGCTCGCTTTCATCTGATCGCGCCATGTCATGTCTGCAAGGGCCGCGCCATCCATTCCTTCGGCCGCCACCGCTGCCGCGTCTCGGCAATCGAAAACGTTGTCGAGCTTCGCGTCGTAGGAGACGAGCGTGGTCGGCTGAAGGTTGCCGACCTGGTTGGCTTCCCGCAGTGCCGTCATGACAGACAGGGATGTGTAGAGCGCCGGCACGCCCTTGGGATTGAACCGGCCACCATAGAGCTCTGCGCCACGCCCCGACAGCGGCTCGCGGGCATAAAGGGGGTTCAAGGCCCGATAGAGGTTGCCCTCATACCGCATGCGAGCGGTCAGGCGTGCACGCCGGCATCGACTGCATCGATATAGTCGAGCACGTCGTCGGCCCGGCCGCTGCGCACGAGCTGCATCGCCGTCTGACCTGAAAACCCTGGCAGCGGCTCCGAGCGATACCAGGCATAGGCCATCAGTACCGAACCGAAGCGCGGCTCGACCTTGTTGATGACCTCGATCATCTCGCGCAGGCGCCGCTGCGTCTTGTCCGACCGGACCCGATCCTTGCGCTGGATCGCGTCCTTGCCCAGTCCGGCCGTGCGAGCGATTTCCTCGCTCGTCGTCCGCAACGCTTCCGCGATCCGGCGCGGCGCGAAAACACCATTATCCGCATATTGAGCGAGCCCCATGGCGCAGCCATCCTGATCCCGTTGCCATCTGTACTGACGTAACATAACGTCAGAATGCGCGGAGTTCAAGATGAACCCTGCGCCGGCGGAATGCCGGCCAGCAGTTAGCAATTGCCCTGATGTCTCGATCGCCTGCCGATCCGGCTTTCCATCGAATGGGTGGCTGGAGACTATCTTCTCGATTCTAACCGATGAAGACGTGGCGATCGTTTCGATGCTTCACGGTCAACAGCAACCGTTGACTCCAGAAATCGAGGACGATTTCGATTACGAAGATGCCGCGAAGCCATCCGGCCCAAGGCGTGGATGGGCTTGACCTTTGCCGCCCGCGACCGGCTTCTGGGCGACCCTCAAGACCAAAGGTTTTAGTGGGGGTAGCTACCGGATGGCGGTCAATCGCTCCTTCAGGCCCGACCTTTCACATCCGTGCTGAATGCTCCCCTATCCTCGTGATCTCTGTTTCCAAATCTGGCGAACACCCATTGGACGAAGACAGCCCGTATCGTGAAGCCTAACGCCCGGAGCGACTGTTAAATGGCAATGCCACGCCGATTGCTATCTTCTATTCGGCGAAGGAGGCGCTGACGGTCATCCCCAGCCTGGATGAGGGCTACCGGCTAATGCCGGGCGCAGGCAGATATGGCCCAATAAGGTTTCATCCAAACGTCATGATGACGCCGCGCATTAGCGAGGTCGAATACGTTGATCCGATCGGCTCCTAACAAAGACCTCCTGCCCGGTTTCGACCGGGCATTTTTTTAACCTTCGACGAGTGCCAGCTTCGATCGGATAGCGCCAATCGCGTTCACGATCGCATCGGCGGCGTGAAGATCGAGCGCGATATCCAGGATTCCTTCGGTCGTCTCAATTGACAGGATGCCGAGAGCGCCCTTGTCATCCTTCACGGTGCCGACGTGGATTTCGGTTGGCACAAAAGGCGACGCCTTGTCCCTGCGGTTCATCGTCCACCTATGTTAAGGGCGAATGACAATCGCGCAAACCGGGCGCCTGTTCAAGCGGGCTTAGGTTCTATCGCGTGCTATCGGCCACACGCTATTGGCAGGTCCGCGCACAGTCCGTTTCGGCTTCCTTGGGTTTCATCAGGGCGTCGATGTTTGGGTTCCCCTCAAGCTTGTCCGTCCCGGCAGCGCCTTCCGGTGCAGCCTTGGCCGCGCCGATCTTCTTGTGCGCCCGGGCAATTCTGAAGGCGGGCGCTACTCCTTCAAGACGGGGTGGCAGCGCGCACTACGCGCAGGCCACGGCGCCGGACTGTACGCGCTGGCTAATCCAGCGAGGAAGGAATCTGGGAAAGGGAGGAAGGCTGCTCGCTGATCGGGCTGGCCGCCGACGCTTACGCTCAACCGCGCCGCTCGCGATCCCGGCCCGTCGTCCTGCGCAGGGCTGAAAGCCCCGCTGGTCCGGCCAGGCAGGGATGCTCGGCCGCAGTTGCACCGGCCCGTCCGCTCCGCGGTGCCGGGGGATGTCTTCGGGAAGAAGACGGAAAAGGACCCGGCGATGGGCCGTGTCCGCAATCCCCAAAGGAGCATCTCCATGGAACTGAAATTTGTCGATCCGCGCTCGCTCAAGGATAATCCCGACAAGGCGCGCCGTTCCAAGTCCAGCCCGCAGGCTGACGCCCTGCTGCTGGCGACGATCAAGGCTGTCGGCATCGTGCAGCCCCCTGTCGTCGCCGCCGAAGCAGACGGTGGCAACGGCTTCGTCATCGACGAGGGCCACCGTCGCGTCAAGCAGGCAATCGCCGCCGGCCTCGAGGAGATCGCGGTTCTGGTCGTTCCCCGGGCTGAGGATGGCGGCGCCATGCGCTCGTTGGTCACGACGATCGCGCATGAGCAGCTCAATCCCGTCGACCAGTGGCGGGCCATCGAGCGTCTCGTCGCGCTCGGCTGGACCGAGGAGGCGATCGGCATCGCGCTTGCCCAGTCGGTACGCCAGATCAAGAAGCTGAGGCTGCTCGCCAATGTGCTGCCGGCGATGCTGGACCATATGGCCAAGGGCGACATGCCCGACGAGCGCCAGCTCCGCACCATCGCGGCCGCCGCGCTCGAGGAGCAGAGGCAAGTCTGGAAGGCACACAAGCCGACAAAGGGCGATCCGCAGGTTTCCTGGTGGGCCGTCGCCAATGGTCTGGCCAAGACCCGCATGTACGCGCGTGATGCCAGCTTCGGCGACGATCTGCGAGAGGCCTATGGCGTAGCCTGGGTTGAAGACCTGTTCGCGCCGGCCGACCAGGACAGCCGTTACACGACGGATGTCGATGCGTTTCTCGGTGCGCAGCAGGAATGGATGACGCAGAACCTGCCCAAGAAGGGCGTCATCGCTGAGGCGAACACCTACGGCGAGGTGAAGCTGCCGCCCAAGGNAAGCCAAGTCTATGGTGCACCGAAGAAGTCGGATCACATCGCGATGTATCTCGACCGTGAGGGAAAGGTGAAGACGGTCCACTTCCGCATGCCCGAGGCAAAAAAGAAGGACAAGGGCACGGATGACGCCGGCGGGGCGGACGACGCCGGCGGGGCGGACGACGCGATCATCGTCTCCAAGCCCCGTCCCGACGTGACGCGCAAGGGCATCGAGATGATCGGCGACCTGCGCACCGATGCCCTGCATGAGGCGCTGTCACGCGCGCCCATCGAGGACGACACCCTGCTTGCGCTGCTTGTTCTGGCCTTCTCCGGTCAGAATCTCAGCATCGCATCTGGCGCCCGCGACATCTCGTATTTTGGATCCGCAAGCCTCGGGGAACACGCGGCGCGATTGTTCAATCCGGAGGGCGTCTTCAAGTTCGACATGGACACGCTGCGCTCTGCGGTGCGGTCCGTGCTGATCGACGTGCTCTCCTGCCGCGAGAACAGGTCGAACAGCGGCATTGTCGCGCGCGTGGCCGGCGATGCGATCGGCGCGGACAATTTTCTGCCCAACATGGGCAGCGAAGAATTCCTGTCCTGCCTGTCGCGGCCGGCACTGGAAGACTCCTGCAAGGAAACGCCGGTCCTGCCGCGACAGAAGGTCAAGGACACCCGCGCCGCGCTCGTCGAGCACTTCAGGGAAGGGCGCTTCATTCATCCGGCCGCCCTGTTCGAGCCGGACCAGGCGAAACTTTCGTCCTGGCTGACCAGCAAGGCCGCCAGCGGGGAAGACGATCCCGACGACCAGGTCGAGGATCCGCAGACGGCTGACGATGCTGGCGGCGCTGAGCTCCTCGAGGAGACCTTCCGCGAGGCCGCCGAATAGCGGTCCCACATCTTTCGCCATCCCGCCGCCGGCAAACGCTGGCGGCGGTCCTGTTTGACAATCAGCACAAGGAGGACATGAATGTCCGCGCATCTCATCTTTCAGGCACCCATCGCTTCCCTCATCGCCTGGTCCGACGGCACACCTCGGCCGCCGGAACGGCACCGCAAGAAGCTGTCTCAATGGCAGACCAGTAACAGCAGGGGTCGCCTCATCCGAAAACAGGGCGAACGAGCCGTCGGCAACGTCGGCCTGCCGGCGTGCTTCACGCTGCATGAGGCGGATTACGGTGCCGGCGGTGTCGTCGCTGTCCGGATCTATCGGACCTTCTCGCTTGATTGCCGACTGGGCTTCACCGTTCTCGAACGCCCGGCCATCGGCGCGGTCCGCGTGCTCGACCGGCCCGGCGAGAACGCCGAATTGGTCCATCTCGCCCGAAATCGCGCCGATGCCGAAGAATGGCTGATCCGGCACAGTTACCCGAACGCCGTGCTCGATCAGGTCACGGCGGACGAGATTGCGGCCGATCATCTCGACGTGATGACGCATGCTTCCGCAAATTCAAATGCCAACTCCATATCCGGATTTCCGGAGGTGGAGTTCGGCCGCAGCGCTGACGGCTTCTTCGTCGCCCGCGCCGGTGATACGGCGTTTGCGATGCTGCCCGCGAGCGACGGGCGGCACTATCTGGCAACCAGCTGGCGTATCCGGCGTCCTATCGCCGAGTGGACGCGCTCGGATTTTTACGGCCATTGCGGCGAGCTCGCCGACGAGGCTGCGTTCCGGGCAAAGGTCGAGGAGAACGCCGAGGATCAACGCGAAAAGCGCGCGCTCGCGCGACGGGAGGTCAGGTCCACGGCGAATACGCCATGGGGGCCATCGCAGGGCGCCACCCTCTTCGCGGAAGGGGTGACCTGTCATTCGACCGCTGGACATGGCGGGCTCCATCTCTCGCCAGAACGCAACGGCAAGGTCCACGCCCGGCTGCGCGCTGCCGATGGATTCTACGAGGAAGACGAGTGTTGGGCGATCGTCGCCTTCACCTTCCCCCATCTCTTCACGAGCTTCGAGCGCCGAAGCGCGGAACGCATCGTGAAGGACAGCTTTCCGGATGCTTGGGAAGCGATCACCGGCAACGTGCTTGCAGCCGGCCAATCCCGCGAGAAAGATCGACGCGCCTTCGAGGCGGAACACGCCGCCGACTGGATCGTGATCTCCGCAATCACGTCGGACCATGAAAAGGGCTTCGTCGAATGCATTGCCACACCAGGTGGCAGGCGTGGCGTCGGCACCGAGGAACGCCGCTTCCTCGTCCCCGCAGATGAGTACGAGATCGGCCGCTTTGGCTTCGTCATCGATCCGGATCGCCACGTCGTCCATGGCGGCCCGTCGAGCTTCGTCGGTTGGCAGGGGAGAGGCAGATCATGACGTTGTCGCCTAAGCGCCGCGCCGAGCTCTTGCGCAGTGAGGAAGCCCGCCGTCAGATCCAGCGACAGCTCGACATGATCGACCAGCAGATCACACACCGCATGACGGCGCTGATCCCGCAATTGCAGCCGCGCCAGTCGGGCTATCGTCGCGGGAGGGCGCCGGACGCGAGCGCCTTCTTCGAGCGCTATCGGTCATACTTGCCGGCCTGGCCGCGGAGCGCCAGCCGGAGATCGATGCCCTCTCCCGAAAGCTGGCACGCCAGGATCTTGCGATCGCCAGGTTCCTCGAGCGGCATGGCGGTTGTCTCCATGGACACCAGTGTGACGATCAGCCTGCCAGCCGCAGGGCAGGCAGGGGCCTTGTCCTGGGCGGTCAGCCGAACTGTCGGGCATAAGCCGGTTCATCCGGTGGTGATACAAGCGGTCCAAATACAATCGGCCTGCTCTTAACGGCGGTTGGTCACGGCAACCTGTCCTTACGGTCCTCATGTCGATGGTCAGGCCCTTGCCCGGCCTCCCTTCGTTCGGTGTGCGGTCCTAAACCGGCGGCCGTGCGCTTCAAGGCCGCGTTCCGCGCCGCGGGGCGGCCGGTAGAGCCGCTCTCGGCACGGCGGGCCCGCGTCCCGCGCGAGGGCTGGTAAGCCCTGCTTGGACGCAAACCCACCCTGCTCGATCTGGCCCTCCCGGACCCTGAAGCGCCCGTCTTTCCGCCGGTTTTGTCTGGACCTCGCCCGAAGGGAGGGCCGGCCAAGGAGCCGGTCCAGGCCTTCGGCGGAACCGAAGCAAAGGAAATCCCATGACCAAGACCGCCCGCACTCCCCGCCAGTCCGCCCGCGTTGTCCCGCTCCGCAAGGGCACCACAATCGAAATGGTCCGGCTCTGTTGCCCGGACGCCAGCCAGGCCAGTCTCATCTCCGAAAGCTTCGGACTGCCCCTTCTCGACAGTGATGGCATTCGCGATCTTCACGACAAGCTGATCATCGAGACGGCCGATGCCTTGGGCGAGGGGCTGGGCGAACGGGCGATGCAGATCCACCTGCAGCGGATCGTTGGCGCCTTCGTCGGATCGGCGCACGGCGCCGGCCAGTTCTACAGCCGCGCAGTCACCGAAGCGCGCGATGCGACGGCCAAGTCCGCCAACGACGCCCGCGACGAAGACCTCGACGGGCCGGTCGGTTTCGACAGCGTCGCCCAGCGCAAGCGCGAGTTCGCCGCCGATATGGCGCTCCAGTCCCATGCGCTTCGCATGGCGGCCGAGGGCGCGGTCGCGGCCTACGAGCAGGTCGTCGGCGAGACGTGGAAGCCCTTCGAGCGTGCGATCGAAAACCCCGGCCAGAGCGTCGACCGCAAGGCGGCGGATTTGCAGATGGCGGCTCTCGGTTGAGCCGTCGCTCGGGCGAGGCTTCTGCGTCGCCCGTCACCTCGCTGATGAGGCCGGTCCTGCGATGGACCGGCCTTTTTCGCATCGCGCCGGTCCGGAGAAAAGAAAGGAGAAAAAAGAATGAAGGGAGCACCCGCGCCTTCGTGTCCCGTCCCGGATGGCGGTCCTGCCGGGCCCGGTGGGTCGCGCAACGGCTTCGCCGTCCTCCTCTTCGTTTCGGTCCTGCGGATGCGCGCCCCACCGATCGCCTGACGACGGACGCCTGTGACGGGCCGCGATGAACGCAGCCCCAAAATCGAGAGGATTGAGGACATGAAAGCCAGGGAAATCGGATCACGCGCCGATATCTATGCCGGGATCACCGACAAGATCGTGGCCGATCTGGAAAAGGGGGTTCGTCCATGGGTCCAGCCATGGAGTAGGCGCAACACGGTTGGCCGGATTACCCGGCCGCTGCGCCACAATGGCGAGGCCTACACAGGAGTGAATGTGCTCCTTCTCTGGTCGGAGGGAATGGCGCGCGGCTTTTCTTCCTCAATCTGGATGACATTGCGGCAGGCGAACGAACTCGGCGCCCATATCCGAAAGGGTGAAAGTGGCGCGACCATCGTCTATGCCAGCCGCTTCACCAAGACTGAAACGGATGCAGGCGGCGGCGAAGTCGAACGCGAGATCCCGTTCCTGAAGGCGTATACTGTGTTCAACTGTGATCAGATCGAAGGCTTGGCTGACCATTGTTATCGGCATGCGGACCCGGTCCCCAATCAAATCGAGCGGATCGAACACGCCGAGCGGTTCTTCGACAACACAGGCGCGACGGTGCGCTATGGCGGCGACCAGGCATATTACTCACCGGTCACTGACCACGTGCAGCTGCCTTTTCCAGACCGATTTCGGGACGTCGCGTCGCTGATCGCAGTGCGAGGACATGAGACTCTGCATTGGACATCAGCTCCTCATCGACTGAACCGCGACCTGAGCCGATACCATCAGGACAAGACCGATCGTGCGCGCGAAGAACTTTTGGTCGAAATTGGCGCCAGTTTCATTTGCGCCGATCTCGGCATCGTGCCGGAGATGGAGCCGCGACCCGATCATGCCTCGTATATCCAGAGCTGGGCCACAATCCTCGGCTCCGACAAGCGGGCGATCTTCCAGGCTGCAGCCCATGCGCAGCGCGCGGTGGCCTATCTGCACAGCCTTCAGCCGCAAGAGGATACGGAGCAGGAGGCCGCCTGAGGCTTCCGCTCCGCTCGCAGCCGGGGCGCACCTCACGCCGATCCGCGTGCAAGCGGATGCCGGTCACCCGTGATCACGGAGCGGCTTTACTTAGGAGACACTGTATAAAAACGACGTTGATCGGCCGTCGGTCCCACCTTATTCCAGGCAAGCACAGTGCCTTCTCCTATGCCCAGCCGAGACAAAATGAGCAGATACAAAGACCACCGCAAGCCACGTCGGCATCGAGATGAGGACGGGCCGCCTTTTGCAGAAGTGGGTTTCGTGCCCAGTTTCTTTCAGAGCCCATCACCTGCGATCGCAGCGCCTGTCCAGGCGCAGGTGAAGTGGTTCGACGCAGGCAAAGGATTTGGGTTCGTCAAAGTCTCGGACGGCAGGGAAGCCTATCTGCCGCTCCGGGTCTTGGAGGCGATCGGGAACAACGGTGTCGCCGAAGGAGCCCTTCTCAAGGTCCTTCTGGAAGAAACGCGAAAGGGGCATCAGGTTGCGCAGGTGCTGGAGATCGAAGACGGGAGTAAGACTTCGCCACACGCGACTGTTGGTGAAGCGTCCGTCGTTGGACCGGAGGTGCGGCCGGAAACCGCCGGCACCGTGAAGTGGTACAATGTCGAAAAGGGCTTCGGCTTCATCGCTCCTGAAACCGGAGGAAAGGACGTCTTCGTGCATGCCTCCGCGCTGACCCGCTCTGGGCGACTTACCGGGAGTTGCTCTCAGCCTTCTTCGTGAACCCATGAATAGAGATTGGTGGGAAAGGCGGCGCGCGCGCCAGGGTCACCCTAGGCTGGCCGGCGGCCGACGCATACTCTCGCGGGGGCGGGGGGTACATGAAAGCGTCGGTCGCCGCCACTAGGCCGCGCGTCAACAATGACGCTCGGGCAGGTTAGGCTGCGGAGGGGCACCTTCAGTAAGAATGCCTGATCATGGTAAAGAAGTTGTTACAACCCACAGGCTATCCGATCTGGAGACGATCTTTGGTCTGAGCTGACCTTGGGATTTCTGCAGCCGCGAACCTTCTTTCCAGTTGAGGCTGAAAGGGGGGTCCGGAATGAAAAACGACTCCAGGAGCCCGTCGAGTTCGCGCTGCTGTGCATCAATGTTGCCAGCCAGGCTGGCGACCTTCACCTCATGTTTTGCCCGGACCCGGGCGGCATCGACTCCCCGGGCGTCGGGCTGACATGCGGCTGCGGATGATCGTGGGCCAGAAACAACCTACGTTAGCGCAGCAGCTTTTATCTGCTGTGCCCATCACCTGATGGGCATTGGACATCAAATTTGCCAATCTGGCGGAGAGTTCGTAGCGGCGGCGCTATTCCAGGACCAGCGCGCCATTTTTGGAGTCGCGCAATTGCGCAGTGCTGCCGCTCGTCGCCGGACCGCATCATGCCATCGTCCTCGTTCGGCCGGTCGACCCTCCCGATCGCCAGGCTCAGTGATGTTCCTCTGGAGAACTGTTTCCTGTCGTTCGTGACCTGTCCTACGCGCCGTCACCCTGTTTAGACTGGCCATTCCGTCGAACGAGAGCGCTCCCTTACGGGTCGCGACTCTTACTGCTGTGCACGAAGCTCCATTGTGGGCAGTCTTTTCTGGCCTCGCGGTCACCTGGTGCCATTCTACCCTTCGATGCCTCTTGCGAATGCGACAAGCGGACCAAAAATATCCATTTGAGGCTAATAACTTTGCGGCATGCTCCGAAAAAAGGAAACGGAGCCTCTTTTGCGTAGAAATGGCTGGACCGAACGGGCAGCAGTCGACCCGGATCGCGTCGGGCTTCCCGGATGTCGCATGGTGACAAACGGGCAGATCTCCACGCGGCAGATCTCCACGCGGCAGATCTCCACGCGGCAGATGCCCAGTGCGCTGCTGCCTATCTCCAGCCTGCAGCAAGCCAGGACCCTGGCAGGCGTCGCGGTCGATCGCGTTTAATCAGCGCTGCCCGCTATCCTCGATGGCGGCTGGCTCGTTTTGCGGCCCCGTTGCCACCGGCAGATCGTCATCGGTTCTCAAGTCCAGCTTTCCCCAGATCGACGTCTTTTGGGGGCTGGATTTCGGCTTCCGCGACGGCTTGATCTCAACGATGAACGGCTTTGTCTGCTTGTGCATAGATCCTCCAGGCGAATCGCGGGGCAACGATACTTCGGCTATCGGCAGAGGCAACTGTGCCGCCGGCAATAATCGAAACGCTGGGATACCGAACCTTGCGTCATCGAGTTCGAAAATGGGCTCATTGCGAGACTGTCTTCGGAAATGCGGACGAACCGAGCGCGACCGCCATTACAGATCCTATGCGACTTTCGCCGGCGCTCCATCTGCGGGCTCGATGAGGCATGTCTGACCGGAGAACGGCCTCGATCGTCCTCCCGCAACGGCTTCGTGGCCACGGCGCCGCCCGGCGAGTTGATCCGCCGGCTGGCCGGCGACAGGCTCGTCCCGGAACCCTGGTCTCAGTTTTTCACAGGCTACGCGTTCTTGTGCGTTGGATGGTCGGCGAGGGAATGCGCAGCTTCTCGGCTCTCGACCACGTAGCTGCTGAACGCTTACAGTATCGCTGTCCGCAAAAGTCATCGCGGCACTGCCATCTCGGCGACGCCCCGTCATTCCTACGCCAACACACTTCTGTTGCTCTACCTGCAACGCCGTAAGCTTGACAACTTGCCGAGCGAACATCCTTTCGCCACCGAGCGCGCAAGCGTGTATTCCGGATTCAGCCGCCACACCGCCAGGCGCTTGCCCTTTACACCCGACGCGATCGCCGTTCCGGCGGGCGTCGGCCGAACACTATCTATGCCAATCATCGCGGGATCCTCGACGAGCTCATCCGAGCCCGCCAGCGTCAGCGCGTGCCCGACCGGATCACCACCAGCGAACACAAGATCACCGAACAGCGCAGCGTGATCGAAGACATGCAACAGCGGATTCGACAGCTCGCGACCGAGAATGCCGGACTCATGCGGCGCCATCGGGGCGGAACGTCGCGCCGACAGGGCCGAACGCCGCAGTGCGCAGTTGACGAAGGAGGTCGACACTCTCCGCCGCCCGACGCTGCGATCGCCAGATGGCGATACGGCGCGACGCTGAACGGTGACACTCACCACCCGTGCCACGCGGCCCATCGCCATGCGCCGTTAAGCTGATCCCCCAGGAGCGAAGTGGCGAGGCTCGCCTTACTTCTGGTCGCAGTCAGCGCCTAGCGCGAAGCAAGGTTGCGCCTGATCTCCGGCATGTGGTCGTCGTTCGGATTTCGGCGTCATGAGCCTGGGATGTCTCCTCCATGAAGCTGCCCGAGGTGCGTCCACTGCGGCCTTTCTTGCTGGCGTATCTCACACCGGGTTCGCCTGCGAAGCAGCCCGACCTCGATCCCGCAACAGCGCGATGCCGACCTTCTTCCCCGCCGTGCTCGGCTGACGCCTGCGCGCGGCTTCCTCGCGCTACCAAGAAGCTCGGCCCTGCGCCGCCCTCCATTTCATTTCAGCCCTTCGGGTGCGGGTCGGTCGCCCGGTGTTCTCCGATCGCCATCAAGGCCGCGATGGTCGCGACCTGATACAGCAAAGGAGAAGACAAATGGCTCAGATCGGCACTTTCACTCGCAATGAAGACGGCTCGTTTGCCGGAGTGATCAAGACGCTCAACCTCAACATCAAGGCCCGCCTTGTGGTGGCCGAGAAAGAAAGCGACAAGTCGCCGGACCTTCGCGCCCTCGCAGGTCCCATCGAGATCGGTGCTGGCTGGAAGAAGACCGCCAAGGAGACGGGCCGGGAATATCACTCGATCAAGCTCGACGATCCGAGCTTCCCCGCTCCGATCTACGCCAGCCTCGTCGAGAACGAGGACGCATACGCCCTCATCTGGTCGCGCTGAGGCGGCAACCCCACGGACGCGGCGCTCCACCTCGGGGCGCCGCGATTC
The DNA here is from genome assembly GCF_000513915.1 of Mesorhizobium sp. WSM2561. NCBI lineage: Bacteria > Pseudomonadati > Pseudomonadota > Alphaproteobacteria > Hyphomicrobiales > Phyllobacteriaceae > Mesorhizobium > Mesorhizobium sp. WSM2561. Next base: position 13,847 of record NZ_AZUX01000042.1, on the reverse strand, counting down.
AGCAAAAGGACACCTTAAAGTCTCTTCCAGCGAATGACGAAGCCAGATCAACAGCTTACGCTCTGAATGACAGCCGACGTCTGACTTAGGGCGGCTACAAGGGCCAGCTCAAGACACTCAGCGTCCGCGCCGACGTCGACATCGTGCCCAATCAGGCCAAGAGCGCCGACACCCGTCCCGACTTCCGAGTGCTGACCCAAGGCGTCGAGGTCGGCGCCGGCTGGATCAGGATCAGCGAGGCATCCGGCAAGGATTATGTGAGCCTGTCGATGCCGCACCCGAGTTTGGCCCGCGCAAGCTCTACGCCAATCTCGGCCGCGCCGCCGGCCAGGATGACGACGACACCTACGCCATCATCTGGAACCCGGTCGACTGACCGGCAAAGCCCAAGAGCCTCCGCGCCGTGAGCTGGCGCGGGGGCTCGCCCATCTCAAGGGGAGGCGAAAACTCCCATCCGACTCTTCGCCCGTTCCGCAGGAGCTCTCGCTCGCCGATCATCGCGTCGCTTTTTCCTGAACTACGCGAGGATCATCATGGACGACGAAAACGAGCGCGCCGCCCGCGCCACGAAGGGCAGCCCGTTCCTCAACACCGCACAGGCCGCGTTCTATAATGCGGCTCAAGGGCCTTGCCGCAATTCCGCAAGGACGGCACGCTTCATCGCTACCATATCGAGGAGCTGGACGACGGGTCGAAAGGCCGCCCGCAGACCCGGCAACCCGATGATGGTCAAGACAGCTCCGAAACGGAGACCGGTCATGATCGGGCGGCCATCTCTCCATCTGATCGGCGGCCGCTTGCGCGCACACAAGACGCTCGCCGCCGCAGCCACCGGCCTTGGCCTGATCGGCTTCACGCGTTCGCCAACCTATCACCCTACCGCGTCGGCTCCGCTGCGCGGCGAGCCGGTGATCTCGTGCTCGTCCGCATTGCAGGCTTAGCCGACGATCTTCGTCAGGCTATGGGATCGAGTGGGCGGAGGACCTGTGTGGTCCGGCCGCCGTGGACAAGAGGTTCCCGCTGTTCGAAAACGCATAAGCAGGCAGGATTGCCTCTCCTGCTGCGCCGGCACGGTTATCTCGAACCAAGAAAAGCGCCTGCGTGGGCTGCCCTTCCACGAAAACGCGCACTGGCGCCAAATGCGCGACCACGACTCGGAAGCCTGGGCCGATGCTGTCGCGGTCGACCTGCATCTTCGCACCGGACTGCCCAGAATGCGTGGCGAGGTCTTCCTGCACCGCTCCTGTGTCCCGCTCGACCGGCCGATCTGTCGACCGCCGCCGATCACGGCCAGCTCGATCTGTGGCCGAACGAATGCGAGGGGATGTGCGGGCTGTAATGGGACTAGCGCACGTCATTCAATTGCATTACATTAAGTGCAGTGGGAGGTGGTCATGGTGGCAAACGCGCTGGTTCAGACACGGATCGATGCCGATGTTCGGGACCGAGCATCCGCCGTTCTGGAAAACATGGGCCTGACGGTTTCGGACGCGGTCCGGATTATGCTCACCCGCACCGCGAATGAAGGTGCGCTCCCCTCGAGCTGGTGACCAGCAGCGAGGCACACGATGCCTGGTTCCGGGCCAAGGTACGCGAGGCGTTGGACGATACCCGGCCCGACATCCCTGACGATCAGGTTGAAGCCCATTTCGCCGAGCGACGCGCCGCTGCCCGGCGCAGGACCGGCGACCTGAAATCGTAAAGCTAGCCTGGTCGGCCTTAGCGCTTTCGGATCGCGACGGCATTTCACGCATATCGAGGCCGACAATCCTGCGGCCGCCATCGCAATCGACGAGCGGATCGTGGCCGCGACCCGCCGTCTTCGCGACTTTCCCGAGAGCGGCAGGCCCGGCCGCGTATCAGGAACTCGCGAACTCGTCATTGCCGGCATGCCTTCCATTGCCGCCTATCGTGTGGTCGGTGAAACGATTCGAATCCTCCGCGTACTGCATGGCGCACAACAGTGGCCGAACGACCACCCGGAGAGCTGATAATCGCCTTTCGCCATCGCGCCGGGCCTGACCCGCGAGGCCGCCACCTCGGCGGCGGGATCGTGGACGGTTAGCACAGCCTATACGTGCTGCAGGCGGTTCCAAGATAAGGGCATGATCTCCCTCAGCCTGCGCGAGATCTGAGCCGGATAATGGGGGCGTGCAGCCGATCGGTGGCGTAGGTGAGGATGCAGGCACCTAGTCATTCGCAAGACTCCGGCCCCGGCCGTCGCCGGCTGGGGACCACCCGACGCAGGAGTAACTGCCGAACTGCGGAACGTAGTCTACGCCGATGAGCGCGGGCGCAAAAGCCGGCGTCTCGAGGCCGCGCTTTTGTCTCGCTGCCCGTCACCCGATGGCGGCACTCGTGCCTGAACCTTGCTGAAGCCGGGTCTCGTCGCCGTCTCGGCGGTGTGCTTGAATACGCTGTCGACCTTCGCCTTTGTCTGGCCGGCTCGCCGGTGATCTTTTGCGCAATCTCGCTATGCTGTCGCCCGCCCTCAGGCCGGATCGCAGGGGCGATATCCGCGCCGGCGCTTGGCATGCTGAAGCTTCATTGACGCGGTGGCCGCACCGTCTTCTCTATCGAAGGTTTCCATCATCGACTGGCCGCTGGTCCCGATCCGGCCCCAGTTACGGATGACCGACGCGCCGCCGAACAAGGTCGGTTGGATCGCAAGCGTATAGAAGCGCCGCATGTTCTGCGAGGGGTCGATGCGCCGAAGATGAACCGGGCCTATCCCCTCGTTTTCCATGGCCGCAGTCTCACTTCCTTTGGAAGGGGCGTCCAACGAGTTCTTTGAATCCAACCGGCCCGACCGATTCATTGCGGTTATGGGTCGGCGGCGCTTGCGCTGCCATGTTGGATGCCGGGCATGGACAGCCATGAATGCCTGCGGAGTGATGATAAACGACGGCATCGGGCATGGCGTGTGCTGAGAAGGTGCCTGCGGCCAGCACCGTGCTCTGACGACAATGCCGGGGACGCCCCAACGCGGCCTTTTCTCGGGGCTGGTCTGACGCCGGACCTGCCTTGACCTGCAACGGCTCCGCCGACCTTCTTCCCCTGCGGCTCACGCCGCATTCCTCGCGAGGCAACAAGCCCGGCTGCCGCCGTCCTGCGCTGTCGCTTCGGTCCTCTCGGATGCAGTCGGCCGGACCTGCGTCCATCGACCACCATCGAGGCCGCATGGGGCGGCTTCCGACAAACAGTAGGAGATACGAAAATGGCTCAGATCGGCACCTTCACCCGCGACGAAGACGGCGCCTATGCCGGGACCATCAGAACTCTCGCCCTCAGCGTCAAGGCCACCATCAAGCCCTGCGACCGTGACAATGACAAGGCCCCCGATTACCGCATCACCGCAAATGGTGTCGAGTTCGGTGCAGGCTGGAGCAAAACCGCCAAGGAAACCGGCGCCGAGTACCTTTCGGTTAAGCTCGACGACCCGTCCTTCACGGCTCCTGTCTACGCCTCCCTCGTCCAGGGCGACAAAGGCGAGCACAAGCTCATCTGGTCGCGATGACCAACGAGGGCGCTCCGCTCACAGCGGAGCGCCCGCTCCGTACCTGCGGTATTAAGCCGAACTGGGCGCCCCTGGCAAAAGACCTTTAACGAGGCCGCGACTAGCTCGGTCAAGTCGGGCGGCCATCTTCAGGATGGAATTTTGATACTTTACTTTGGATGTCGCGCCTTGCAATCATGCCAAGCGAGTCTGAACGGAGGGTACAACCAAGCACAAAAAAACCGGCGCGGAGGCCGGCTTTTCTAGGGAATAGGCTACAGGAGTTGGCGCTCCCGATCTCGCCCGACGATTATGCGAGACCGTAGCCGGTCCTTCCCGACATTGCAAGAGAAATTGCGCTTCCGCGCCACGGCTTTGTACGGCCTGGCGAAGAGGAAAGAGATGGATCTGTATTCAACGTTGAGCCTATGGCTCACGAACATCCGGTCATTGGTCGAGTTGGACGATTTTTGCCGCCAGCTATGGAAGCTCTACGGCGAGGACTCGTTGGGCGAGCATGATGCGGAGCGGCTTTGCGAGAAGGCTGACCAGCACCGCGCCAACCTCAAGAAGGCCCGCGCGGATGGTTGCGCGCTCCCTCGCTCATATTATCCGCAACGGCCCCGCAGCGAGCGAAGCCGGCGCGAGGCTGGCCGCGGCGTACGAGATCCTGTGCGATGGGCGCGCAAGCGGCGTCTCGCCCGCATGCAGGCTGTCCGGCCCGAGTTCGCCGGCGAGTTCACCGAAGGGGAGAGCGCGGCGCTCTACATCGTCATGTCGGACTGCCGACAGCACGGCAAATGCGACCGATCGGTGAAGGAGATCGGCGATCGCGCCGGCGTTGGGCCGACCACCGTACGCAATGCGCTGCGCAAAGCCAGCACGCTCGGCTTGCTGCGCGTCACCGAGCGCAGGCAATGGCGAGCCAGGAACCTTCCCAATCATATCGTTGTCGTGCATCGTCGTCAGATCGACTGGATTGCAAAATTTCGGCCCAATCTCGGCCTGAAGTTTTATCCGACAGGCTTCAAAAAAGCGGCGTCCACAGGAACCTACCGCAATAAATATAGCGGCCGACCGTTTAGCCCCCGATCCGACGGCCCTTCCGGCGGCTTGGAGCCATTCTCTAGTCACGATTGATCGACCGGCTGAGGTCCGCGGCCGCAAAAACCGCGACAGCAGAGCAACCCGAAAAGTCGCAAGAGGCTGTTGAAAGGCAGCCTTGACGACTGGCCGTGTCAAATCAGGCCGGTTGGTGCTGGCTGTCGGATTCCTGAAACAGGAAGGTCGCTGGATCGCGACCGAGCGCCTCGCCAACGGCGGCAATCGTATCGACGCTGACATTGCCGGTCGCGCGCTCGAGCTTGGTGAAAGTGATCTCCGAGATACCCAGAAGCTCCGCCATTTGATAGCGGAGCAGATTGCGGCGCTCACGCTCGCTGTTGATGATGGCGGCCAAGCGCGTGCGAATCGATTTTTCGGTGAGCTTGTGCGCCGACGGTTCCACCTCAGCGCCGCCGACCAGAAGTGTCGCGATCGAAACCTGGAGCGCCTGGGCCATGTTTTCGAGGGTGCGCAGCGTCACGTTGTTTCGCTTTTTTGTGGTCCGAATGTAGGTGCGGTACGCAAGCCCTTGACCGGGTGACGTTTTGAACAGTTCCGCCATGTCTTGATGGCGATGCTTTCGCTTACGGCGCTCGGTTTCAAGGAACGCCGCGATATTGTCTCGAAGGGGGTTGTTCACCTCGCCCGCTTCATTTGGCTGCATAAACCTATGTATTCGCACGAGCCCGCCTGTTCGGCCCGCCCTTTTCCTGGGCCGAAATCCATAGTAAAGTGTCAAAAATTGCCACAGGGAAAACAGAAAAAGGGCCACGACCGTGCTGAAAAATCTCGTTCTGGGCGCTGCCGCTGTCGCGGGCGCCGCGTCTCTTCCGTCCCAAGCGCTCGCATCCGAGTGGGGGTGCCAGGTCCTCCTTTGTCTGTCTGGTGACTGGCAGGGCACGCCCTCTTGTCATCCACCAATAGATCGGCTGATCGAAGCCATGGGATTGCCGGGCTTTTCGTGGCCGACTTGCCCGCAGGCCAACTCGTCTGGCGCCCGCCACGAGCCATACGAGGACTGCCCGCAGGGGTGGATGCCATATGCGCCGGCTACCGACCGGCCGGGACAGGGCCAAACGAGCATGTGCCGAATCGCGGCGGGCAATCTCGGTCAGCTTGCCAGCCTTGGAATGCAGCATGGACAAGCCGACGGAAGCCCGACGGGAACCATCAAGCTCGGCGATCGCACGGTGGAGGTCCGACTTACCTATGTTTCCAGCGGAGCGCATAACGATCGAACGACCACCTATTACGAATTTCAACGCCAGTGCCGCGCAAAGCCTTACTACATCGATTACGACGACGGGAATGGGCTGCGGCAGCGCACTTGGTTCAACCTTAGCAGACCATAATCTTGAGTCACCCCGGACGGCTAAATTAGGTGTATGAAAAGAGGCAGTTACTCCGATGAAAAGCGTCAACAGGTTTACCATTCATGGCAATGTCGGGTCGGTAGCGCCCTTCGACAAAAGCACCAGGGTCAACATTGCCACCAATCGCAATTGGCGCGACGAACAAGGCCAACCAAAGGAAGCCACTGATTGGGTCCAGGTAACGGTCCTGGAGGAGAAGCAAGCCGCCTGGGTGGCAGAGAATGCCAAGCCCGGCGATGTCGTCTTCGTCGAAGGCCGTATCAGCAACAACTCTTTCAAACGCAACGGTGAGACGGTCTATACGACGGACCTTATCGCCTCGACTTTCAACCTTTTTCCGAAGCCGTAATCATGTTCAATGCGGGGGCCCTTGTCATGGCGGCGGCGTCCGGAACATTGGTCGGCATAGGCGGCACGCTGGCTCTTTATCCCACACAAGACCAGCTCTCCGCGGCGATTGCGCCCGAGCCGGCGCTGTGTGCGAAATTGGCCGCAGCCGGCCTTCAGATTCCATCCCCGGCCGAGGCTTTGGAAGCTTTCCGGCGAGCAAAGAATACTGATCAACCGACGCTGCGGCTGGGAGAGTGCTCGAAGAACACCATGGGTCCTGGCGTGCAGTGCGCCGTGAAGTACAAGCTTCGCACTGCATGGAAAGATGAGGGTGACGGCGTGGTCGCGTTCTCCAGGGGACCTGATGGCTGGCAAGCAGTGCAGCTTCAATGATTGTCTGCTTGCGAACATCTGGTTTCGGCATTTCCGCGATCTGTTAGTAGCCGTCCCGGCGAACGTCTTCGACCCGCAGTCCGGTCCGTCGAAGGTTCTTTTTCGTGCCTCCGCAATTCCCGTGCCCAAAGAGCCGGAGCCGGAGCGCGCCCCCACAGCGCCGTAGTGACGGCGGAGGCCAGAGATAATGGGCCTTTGGCTGTGGCTCTACAGGAGCCGTGCCGCGCTTGGCGCGTGCCCGGTCGCGGCGCTCACTTGTGCGGGGTGCAATAGACGCCTTGGGATTCCAAAAGGACGGCGCCACCCTTCAATTCCGTCAGGGCGCCGACCCAGGCTTCGGAATAGGTGCGACTGGCGTCTACCGCTGTCAGCCAGATGACCCGATTGTCGGCAAGTTCCACCTTGACCTCGCTTTGCAGAGGACTTGCCTGCACCGTTTGCTGATAATGCCGCTTGATGCGGACATCGCCGCTCGCAAACTCGATATTGTTGTTGTCGTAATTGAGCAGGAATCGAGCATCCCCTTTAGCGACCTTGCAGGAGCCGTCGCGTTCACACACAATTTTCGCCGCCGTCGCGCAATCCCATCGTAGTCCGGCGGGCCACATCGGATTGCTGCCGGCCCCTTTGGACTGATCGCCTTGAGCGGCGGCGGCGACGCTCGCAGCCGCGGCTGCGGCCACCAATATCTCCCTAACCATCCGCTCTGCACGCCTCGCTGTTAGGTACCATCAAAACCAGATCGCGCTGGCGCATCATGCCGACGGACGCGCAAGCCATCATGGCGGCCGCGGCATCAAGAGCGGCGTCGCCGCCGTCTCGCCTCGAGATCTCGGCTAAAGCTGCCCTGAAAATGGTTGTCCTGTCCGGTTGATCGCTCATAAATTGACACTACACTTTGGGTGCGGGTATGACAATTGCCGGGGAGGCGATTGACATAAAAGCGGTTCATCAAAGGTCCCCGAGCTATGATCATATCTGCCGCTATCGCCAAAGGTGGCACTGGCAAATCGACCCTGCTGCGTGCGCTCGCATCGGTCGCTCTTAAGCGCGGCTACGCGGTGACGCTCATCGACGGCGACGTTCGCCAGAACATGATCCGGTGGGCTCAGATGCTCAAGGAGGCAGGCAACCGTCCCGAGACACTCCAGCTCGTCAGCGCCGCGACGACGCGCGAGATCCTGGAGGCGGCCCAGTTGAACAATGGCGACCGTAGCGTGGTGCTGATCGACACCGAAGGCACCACGAACGACAATCTCATGGCCGGGCTATTCGCCGCCGATATCGTTGTGGTGCCGATCTTTTTTGCGCTCGACGACGTGACCGCCGCAATCCAGATCACCGATCACTACATTCCGCTCGCGGTCGAAACACGCGGGCGGGCGCTGCCAGCCGTGTTTGTCCTGACAAAACAGACCATCATCGATGCCAAGGCGAGAGCCTTGACAGAACTGCGCGCAATCATTCAGGCGAACGGCACGCCGATCGCCGAACATGCGCTGCAAAACCGTGTTGCCTATCGGGACCTGCAAAGCGGCCAGACACTCTACAGCCCAGACCGGCCTGATGCGAAGGCAATTGCCGAAAGCGAAGGGGTCTTTGATGACGTTCTCAAGACCTTCATCGAGGCAACGAGGAAGGCCGCATGACGGAGAAAAGCACCTTGGACGCACAAGACGATAAGAAAGCTCGCATGATGCGAGCGATCTCCACTCAGCCGCCGACGCTGCCGAGCATGTTCATCGCTCCGAAATCCGATCCCGCCCCTCAGCCGCTTGCCGTCGCATCAGCGGCGGCACCGGAGCCTGAAACTGCATCGGGGCCACCTGGCCCGGACTTCCGCAAGATGTTGCGACAGGGCCAGAAGAAGGATCCGGTTGCTGGCAAAAGGATTCGCGAAGAGGAAATGGTGCGCTGCGGCTATTACCTTACGGCCGGGGAACAGCGCCAATTCAAGCTGCTCGCGATCAGCAATGGCCACAGCATGACCGAGCTGCTGCGCAAGGCGGTACAGGACTATATCAAAGCCCATAAGCACAAGCTGCCAAACGACTAGGGCAGCCCGCCCTGCGGCGTCCTCCGTCGATAAGGGGTGCAGTGAACGCTCGGGCCACACCGGCGCAAATCAGCCGTGCTCGTCGGCCGCGGTCGCCCGGCTCAGCTTATCCACCTTGCCATGCCAACAGCAGTCGCCGCGATCTAGGGATCGTCACAAGCTGACGTCCCCTGCTCGTTGCGATTTGTCTCCATGTTAGCATGATGATTTCGCAGTAAGGCAACGTGTTGCGACAGAAACATGTCACGAAATTGGCTTGTCCATAAGTCGATGATGCAAAGCGTGTTGAGGAATCATGTTTCCTTGTCAACATGTGACGCTTATGTCTGAGATGAAAGCTATAATCAATTGCGGATTTGGCGATCTATTTTTGAGTGAGTGGTTTTTGTCTTTGGCAGGATAGCCTTTTTTGTGTTACACACGAAAAAGGTGGCGCGGCCCAAGGGCCTTAGCGCCCGCAAGCGGGCTTGAAGATGGGACCCAAAAACCACGAAACAGAAATCCACAACGCATCCCGGCGTTATGACGAAGTCCTGCACGTGCGGTTCTCAGCCGTGGAACTGGAGCGGCTGCGCGCCATGGCTGATCGGGAGTCGGTGACGGTCAGCGAAGTCGTTCGGCGCCTTGTTCGGACCGAGGCCGGCTTTCTTCCGGCTGCGACGGACGAACTGCGACCCTCCATTGAGGAGGCCACCGACCAGCTTCGCCGTGTCGGTGTGAATTTCAATCAGGCGGTCCGGGCCATGAACGAGGGCCGGGTGCCGTATGACGAAGACCTCGAGCGGGCCTTGATCGCCGTAGGCGAACTCGTGCGTCGGTTCCGCCAAGAATTAAAGGCGATGACTGCGAGGCCGCGCAAGCCGAGGCAGGTCGAGGTATGAACGGTCGCCTTGCGGGATATGCTGCCGAGATCGAACGCTATTTGCGCATACGGGGCGCTGGCGATCTCGAGGACCTTGATGATGAAAAGCTTTTGCAATCGGCTCGCCGGGAGACGGCCGATCGTCAAGCGATGAACATCCATGCGAGTGGCGTCGCCGCAGGCCGCTGGCCTCTGCCCCAGGCTGGTGGGAAATGGTCGACAGCGAGCGCAATTCACGCAGGAGCGAGCCCCGGCCTCGCAATGGCCCCTGTTTCGTCCGGAGGCAGAGGCGGACCGCTCAGCGCGATACCGCTGTCTGGCGCCAGCGGGAGCTTGCGTTCATCCAGCGACGCAAAAGCGGCGATCGCGATTTTCGACCTCGCACTCGGCGCTTTCGTCAAGGAAGAGGAAGAAGAATGGCGGCGCCGTGGCGGGGGCGGAAGGTCGGGCGCACTCCCGTCCGCTCGACACCTCGCTCGGTCGACGCGTCAGGCGAGGGCCGTTGCGGGGCGAGCGGCCTATGCCGCCGGCGCGCAGCCGGCGGTGTTCAAGGTCTTGTCGAGCGCAGCCAATGGTAAGCAGGCCGGCGCCCTGCTCGCCTATATCGGCACGCGCGAAACTGAATTCGGCGAGAAGCGTGACATCGAGATCTTCACCGATAGCGGACAGGCGCTTGCCAATGCGGAGGATCGCCGCGGGTTTCTGCATCAATTCACGCAGACATTCGAGCCGCAGCTTGAGAATACGAATTTCATCGAAGTGCGGTTCGAGTTCGCAGGCGACGTCACGGACGAAACGCTTTCCGCTGGCTTGAGTTCGGCCTTCGGATCAAAGCCGTTCGTCTATGCTCGCAACGGCAACAGCGTCGACATTTATGGCCACACGGAGGAACGCGCCGGACCGCTTGCCAAGATTCTAGCTGCCGGGCGTGCAAATTCGCGCAGCAAAGCGCTCGACAAGATCGAAGGCGGCTTGCGCGAAGCCATGGCCAAGGCCGGCATTCGCGCGGCGCCCGAAGTGACGGCGGCCGTCGGCAACGAGCGTAAGGCGCAATATTTTCTGCAAAAGTTTATTCGGGCGCACAAGCAGGTTCGCCAGCCGAACGGACAGGCGGTTTCCAGCAAACAGCCGATGAAGGCGGCCGCAGCGATCTATGAGCAATGGCGGCCGCAACTTTCCGGCCGGGAGCGCCGCAATGCCTATCACCTGCTTTTCTCTGCTCGAGCCGGTACGGACCCGCAAGCCATCATGGCGGCCGCGCGTGCCGTGCTCGAGGAGCGCGCGCCCGGGCACAAGTTCGTGCTCGCACACCATGCCGAGACGAAGCACGTCCATATCCACGCCATGGTGCAGGCGCGGTCGGCCGACGGCGAGCGGCTTACATTCTACAAGGCGGATCTCTATGCCTGGCGGGAAGCCTACGCGGAGCAGGCGCGCCAACACGGTATAGCGATGGTCGCAACCCGCCGATACGATCACGCAATGAGCCGACCGTACACGAAGGAACACGCAGGCGCGTACAAACGCGCGCAGAACGACCCGCGCTACCAAGTCAGTGACAAGACGGTCGCGCGCGTGGAGGATAAGCGGCAGCGTCGAATTGACCGCGGATTGCTCGTCGCCAATGGGGCGGCGATCGCCGGCGTGTGGGAGCAGACCGCCGCCGTGATGCGGGCGGCCGGCGTGACCGGTCAAGCCCTGACTGCAGCCCAGGCGATCGGCAACAATGTACTCCAGATTCATGCGCATAGGGCAGGCGAGAAGCCGGTCGCTACTGTCTCCAAGGGTGGCGGCGGACCGGGGCGGACCTCGTCGTTCTTGTCCCATCCCGGCATGAAAGAATTGACCAGGCTGATAGGAGCTACCGAAATGCCGCAGACACCTTTGGAAATGCGGCAGAAGATGGCGCGTGTGAACCAAGCGTTGGATCAAATGCGAGACACGCTCCCCAATGCCGAGCAAACGCGTTTCGAGCAATACCGTGATGGCGTGAACGACAAGATGCACGATCGTCTCGCTCGCCTCCAGTACGAGCAGCAAAAGGGCGCAGGCGGAGCCGGGGGCGCCGCGCCTGAAAGAGAGGCGCGCGGCCGCGATTTACCGGCTCGAGAAGATACGCGACAGCCCGAGACGCCACGCCGGCAGGGCGAGAAGGCACGACAACGCGTTCAGCAGCAGAAAGACTCAGCCAAGCAAAAGGGCCGGCAGGCCGACGAGCAGGACCGCAAGACACAGCGCAGCCAGGACAAAGAATACGAGCGCTAGCACGTCTGTCGAAAGGGGCCCCCTTTCGGAGCAAAGACATGCTTAAATTCGGTAATTTGCATATCAGGTTGCCCCAGCATGAGTCCGAAGTCGCTGTAGCATTTCAGGTTATTTCCGAGACGGCTGATCCCCGGAGCGTCGGAGCGTTCCGACTGGGAGACGTCCGGGAGGGCGAACTCCAGCGCTGTGGCACTTAGCACATCGGCTGGCGCAATCGTCGCAGCCGCCGTCCTGCGCCATCGGGCAGGTCTCTCATTCCGGTACCGGTAAGCGGCGCTCGCCGCCGCAGAGGTGACAGACGGTCATGACGGAAGCCCCGAGAGAATAGCGCGGCGGGCAGCGCGCTGGTTCCGTCGTTCCGTGAAGACTTAAAGAGGAGACACCGACCCACCAGTGCGAGGGGGGCGCGTAAGGCAATAATAATAATCCGATTTGCTCAAAGGCGCGCGGAAGCGCGGCATCTCACCCGAAGCCTTCGGAACTGAGGAGTCAAAGAAAAAAGCCGGGCTCGAACGGCCCGGCCAAGGGAAGGATTGACCTTCAGAGGAGCGGCGGACTGGCCGCTTGGCAAGTCCGATTTTTGCTGCCCGCGGGCGATCCCCGAACGATACTCGCCGGTCAGCCGGGAGCCCTCCGGAATCAGGATGCGGCGGCCGTCGAGCGAATAGACGTCTTCGCGCGCGACCGCGCGAACCATGCCAGGCAGATCGGTGTTGATGGCGGTTTCCAGAAATCCGCGGATCATCATATTTGCTCCAGCTCAATCTGTATCCTCCACAAGGGTACAGGTTTGCTGGAATCGACACCGCGGAGCGAGCCCCATCCCCGATCATCCACCTTCGATTTCGAAGAAGCCCTCCCGCGTCGTGCCGCTGCCGTCTTCTTGGTGGCAGTCTCGAGCAATTCCCGCTGCGTGATGGCGGTACGGACGATCGCGCGGGTGTCGACTTCTCGGCGGCCTTTCGCCAGCAGTGTGCGTCGCGCGGTCACCGCCTCGTGCAGGGTGATCGAAGGCAACGTCACGTCGGCATAGCGGGCGTCCACGAAGTTTCCTGAAGGCCGTCGAACGAAGATGCCGGCCATGTCGCGTGAATCGGATTTGACAAGCAGGCGCCGGCCAGAACGTCCGACGTCGGCGCTGAGCGCCGCCGACCAATAGCGCAGACCGAACAGATGAATGCCGGTCGGCCGCAAGGTGCGCTCCTGCTCGGGCAGGAACGTCAGCCAGAAGCGCATTCGATCTTGTGGCAGTCGAAGTGGAATCTCACCTTCATGGTCTCGCCAGGCAGCAATCGGCGGGCGTCCCAGCCCACCGTGGATCGATTGGTGATAGGAGCCGACGATGTCGAGTGCGATATACCGCTCAAGCTCACGTTGCAGATGTGCATTCGGTTGGCGGCGAGTTTCGTCTCCTTCGTAATGGCGTGTTGGTCAGCGCGACGACTGCGAGCGGGCAGGAGACCAGCTTTGTTGGCATCCACCGGGTTCAGAGCTCACCTTTGCCTGGTTCCCGCTGATGACGGGGACTGCCTATGCCCCGAGGTATTCGATCCGTCCATTTTGTAGGGAATTCGACAAAACTAACCTTACCCGCTCACCGCGAGACGGATCGTGTCCCAGGGAGTAGATGCTATGGGGCGAGCGGTGAGGGTGTGGCATCCTTCGGCGCTGTTGGATCCACCATCAGAAGGAGGCACCCGATGTCGCAGTCTTTTGACGCAAGCCGGTCCCTTACCGCTCTTGAACAGGATAACACGATCGTTGCCGTCATCGAAATGAGCAAGGCGAAGTGGCTGATTGCCGCGCTTGTTCCGGGTTTCAAGCGCCAGCCGCTGAAGAAGATTGATGCCGACGCGCCATCGTTGTTGAAGCTGCTGCAGCGCTGGCGCGACGAAGCCGGCCAGGCCGGGCATACGATCAAGCGGATCGCCGTCGCCTATGAGGCGGCCGGCGACGGCTTCTGGCTGG
>NZ_AZUX01000041.1:0-55574 GCF_000513915.1 Mesorhizobium sp. WSM2561 | reverse complement strand
ACCATGCAGCGCGAAGACGATCAGGGCCGTAAGCCGGCCGATTTCGAAACAGCCAAAAGCGAACTGTCCGAACGGTTCCAGCAGGAAACGCAGACCGCGACAGAGGCGCTACACGACGCTCGCGACGAACTCGCCAGGAAGGCGGGCGACTACGCTGCTGAAGCGAAGCAGGCGTTGTTCGACAAAGCCGAGGGAACACAGCGCGATATCAGCTCCAACCTGAAGGCCTTTAGCGGAGCCTTGCGAGCAGCAAGCGAGCATCTGGCCAATAACAATCAACGGACCGCTTCGAAGTTCACCCTCGATGCCGCCGGCTCGCTTGAACGCCTTTCATCTTCGTTGAAGGACAAACCATTCGAAGATGTTCTTGGCGAGATGCGGTCTTTCGGCCGCGAAAACTCAGGGGCGCTGATAGCCGGCTCAGTATTGGCAGGCTTGGCGCTGGGGCGGTTTATCAAGAGCTCGCCGCCATCTGCCCGGACCGAGACACCGAGTCGATCGCAAACAGACGGGGGTTCAGAAACGGTTTCGAACTCGGATCAGTCCGCTACGCGATCGGCAGAGGCACCTGACACTACGCCGCCCCCCTTCAATCAGCCTAGAGACGACAGGGATTTGGCAGGCGCAAGCCTGGGGCAGAACCCATGACCAACAATCAGGAAAGTCGCGGCCTCGCAACCCTCGTCAGCGATCTGGCACAGCAGGTCACAAGCCTGCTTCAAACCGAAAGTAGGCTGTTGCGGGCCGAAATGTCGGAGAAAATCAGCAAGGCCGGCGCAGGCGCCGCCGAGGTTCTGGCCGGCGCCATATGCCTTCTCGCGGCCTTGATGGTGCTTTTGCAAGCACTCGTAATCGCCCTGGCGAGTGCCGGCCTGGGAGCGGGATGGTCCTCGCTGCTGGTTGGAATCGTCGTCGCGATACTGGGGATCATTCTCTTGCGCTCCGGCACGAAAAGCATGGCTCCTTCCGAGCTGACGCCTGATCGCACACAAGACCAACTCAAGCGCGACGCGCGCGTGATCAAGGATCAAATAAGATGAGCGAAAAATCCGCAGCCGAGCTCGAGCGCGATGCCGACATCGCCCGTGCTAAAGTAGCAGACACCGCCGATTCGATCCGCAGCAAGATGACACCGGGTCAATTGATCGACGAATTTACCGGGATGTTCGCCGGTGGCGAGGGATCCGCCATGCTTGGCAATCTCAAGTCGCAAGTCAGGGACAACCCGTTGCCATTGACGTTGATTGGAGCCGGCCTGGCCTGGCTGATGCTGGGCGACGGCACGTCGGCAACCAACTCAGCTGCCGCCGCCTATCGGACAGGCACAGCTCCTGACGCTTTCTCTAACTTGCGCGGCGATGATTTCAGCCAGGGCAACGAAGGGTCCGGAATCGGGGCGATGCTCTCCGATACCGCCGGTTCGGTTACATCAGCAGCAAGCGACGCGGCCGAAGCTGCAGCAAACGCTGCAACGGGCGCCAAGGAGAGGATGACAAAAACCGCCGGACAGCTCGGCTCAAGCGCCAGCGAGATAGCGGCTCGGACGCGCCAATCGGCACAAGACCTCTTCGAGCGCGAACCGCTGGCTATCGCCGCAGTCGGCCTTGCGCTGGGCACTGCCATCGGGGTGATGCTGCCCCACACAGCCACCGAGGACGAGCAACTTGGCGCCTACCGCGACAAAATTCGCGACAGTGCGGAGGAGGTTTTCGAAACGGGCCTGGAGCAAGCAAAGCAAGTTGCCGCCGAGGCCTACGAAACGGTCAAGGAAGAGGCCGACCGGCAAGGCTCGGGTGAAGATGCCGACACGCTAGCAGGCAAGGTCGGCAAAGTTGTTGAATCGACCGCAAAGCGAACCGAGGAAGCCATTCGCGATCGTTTGCCGGGGTCGTCGGACGGGTCTTCAGCCACCTCGTAGCTCGCCACCGGCCTGAAGGCCAGGTCCATAGGACGTCATCCGGCATCGTCTCCGGCGCGCGCCCGGGCCTTGCGAGAGCAGGTGGCGGGCCAGTCCGCTTTGCTACGGGGCAAGCTCGTCGACGGCGCGGGCGATCTCGTCCTTGAACTCGACCTTCGTGCCCGGCTGCACCATGGAGCCGAGATCTTCGACATCCCAATTGGTCAATCGGATGCAGCCATGCGAGAAGGTCGTGCCGATCTTGCCGGGTTCGGGCGAGCCGTGGATGCCGTAGCTTTCGATGGAGAGATCGATCCACACCGATCCCACGGGATTGTTCGGCCCGGCAGCGATGGTGAAGGGACGCTTGGTCTTGACTCCCTTGAAGGCAAAATCCGGATCGTAGTGATAGGTCGGATTGCGCACCACGCGCTTGACCTCCGCCGTGCCGCTTGGCGCCGGCTTTTCATCGCTGCCGATCGAGGCGGGGTAGACTGCGAGCCATTTGCCGGAAGCATCGAGCACGCGCACCAGGCGAGCGCCCTTGTCGACCTCGATGCCGGCTACGCCGGCGGGAGGATCGCCGCGGCCAACATCAGGCACGATCAAGGTCTTGCCGGGCTTCCTGAAGCCGCCGCCCGGATTGAGCATCCTGAGCAACTTTTCGCTGACATGGAAGCGCTCCGCCAGCTTCTCCAACGCGTTGCGATAGGCGAGCCGCCGCAGACGGGCCATCCTCTCCATGCGAGCCGGAATACGCCTGGTGAAAGGTCCGCGCAAATCCTTGCGCGTCACCTCATAGGTGACCAGCACCGGGTCGGCGGAGGTCGCCGTGAGCTTGCTCCAGGTCTCCGCAGTGAGATTGCCATCGGATCGGAGTCCGTTCGCCTGCTGAAAGGCGCCGACTGCCTTGGCGAAGTTCTCTGAGAGGCGACCATCGATCAGCCCCGGCGAGAAGCGGGCGCGATCCAAAAGAATCTGCGCCTTGAGCAGCGTCGGATCGACATCCTCTGATTCGCCGGCGGTGAATTGGGCCTGGTTGACGGTCGCCAGGTCCAGCCTGGCCGAACGCGCCCCGCCGCACGCGACGGCAAGCATCGCGGCGAAGACGAGGAGAAGCCTGATCATCGATAGCTCCCTGGGCCCTGCAACAGGAGCCCGCTACTATGACGCGGCACGGCCCTGTGTGGTTCCTTCGCTCGAGCGATATTCTGATTGAAGCGACCCGGGATTGAAGCGACATGGCCGAAGAGTGGATGGCAATGGATCGCTTGATTTAAGCCGTCAGCCCACCTCTCGCAAAATGAAGTCGTGCAGCATCTTGGCTGCCGGCGACAGCACGCGATTTTTTACGGTGATCAGACTGTAAGGCCTGACCTCGATGTCGAATTCGGTCTGGACGATGTCGATGGCGCCGGCCAGCCCCTCGGGATTCTGGATGAATTTCGCCACCTGGATCGACACCGGCGCGATGGCGTCCGACTGCGCGACCATGACCAGGGTGAGCAGCAGCGAGCTGGTGTTGAGGATGCGGTCCGGCAGCGCGATGTTGCGGTTCAGGAAATTGCTCTCCATCGCCTGGCGCAGCGGCGAGCCGCCCGACTGGAAAACCCAGTCATAGGCGGCGGTCTCCTCCAGCCGCACCGCCTTGCCCTTAGCCAGCGGGTGGCCGCGGCGCACGATGAGGCAGGCTTTCTCGACGCCGATGACGCGGGCCTCGAACAGCCGCGGATTGAGGTCCTCGGGGATGCGCGCGATGATGAAATCGTGACGTGTGGCGATCAGCTCGCGCGCCAGCACATTGGAGGTCTCGACCTGCATGGTGATCTCGATACGCGGATAGATGCGCCGGATCTCGCGGATCGCCGGCACGGCGAGTTCGATTGCAGGGGCCGTCACCGCGCCTAGGAACACCGAGCCGCCCTTGCCCGCCTTGAGCTCGGATATCTCGCGGTCGACCTCACGCATCTCGAGCAGGATCGAACGCGCGCGCCTCGCCAACGCCTTGCCATAGGGCGTCAGCGTGATGCCGCGCGGCAGCCTCTCGCACAGCTTGACGTCGAGCACCGCCTCCATCTCGGCGATCATGCGCGAGGCGGCGGGCTGGGAGATGTTCATGACCTGGGCTGCCGCGCTGACCCGGCCATGGTCGTCGAGGGCTGCGATCATGCGCATGTGGCGCAGACTGAGGCCGCTGCGCAGCAAGGTCTCACTCCTGCCGGGACGTTCCCCGTAACCCTCTGAAAGTCCGCCAGTATCCCGTAGCGCCGCCATGATATCGGTTTGCTCCTCGCTCGTCGCCGGCCGGCAATCCCGGCCAGGTCTTTGGCCACTTTCAGTATACCAGTTTGGGTATAGCAACTACCGAAGATCGCATTTGACAGTTATGGCAAAGCGCCACACCTTTGCGCGTCCTGAAACCTGACCGTCGCCAGCGAGAAAAATCGCATCGACCGGAACCAGAGTCTCAGGGCCGATTGGGAGGATACCGGAGATCGATTTGGCGGCAGCGGCGCGTTTTGGCGCTCCTGCACGATCGCGCGGCCCACGAAACCCAGGGTGCGCGTCCATCAACCAGGGAGAGTTAATGTGAAGATCATCAAGACACTGGCCGCCGTCGCGGCCCTTAGCATCGCGGCCATGACGGTCCCGGCGCAGTCAGGCGAAGGCCTCATCGGCGTGCTAATGCCGACCAAGACCTCGCAGCGCTGGATCAACGACGGCGACGCCGTCAAGTCCCAGCTCGAGGCTCTGGGCTACACTGTCGACCTGCAATATGCGCAGGACGATATCCCCAATCAGCTCAGCCAGCTCGAAAACGAAATCACCAAGGGCCCAAAGGCACTGATCATCGCCTCGATCGACGGCACCACCTTGTCGGACGCGCTGCAAAAGGCGGCTGACGCCGGCGTCGTCGTCGTCGCCTATGACCGGCTGATCAAGAAAACCCCGAATGTCGACTACTACACCACGTTCGACAATTTCGGCGTCGGCGTCATCCAGGCGAAATCGCTGCTCAAGGGCCTCGGCTATCCCGAGAACAAGGGTCCGTTCAACGTCGAACTGTTCGGCGGCTCGCCCGACGACAACAACGCCTTCTTCTTCTACGACGGCGCCATGTCCGTTCTGCAGCCGCTGATCGACGACAAGACCCTCGTCGTGAAGTCCGGCCAGATGGGCATGGACAAGGTCGGCACGCTCCGCTGGCTGGCAGCCACCGCCCAGGCCCGCATGGACAATCTGCTCTCCGCCCATTACTCGGATGGCAGCCGCGTCGATGGCGTGCTCTCGCCATATGACGGCCTGTCGCGCGGCATCATCGCCTCGCTGCGCGCCGTTGGTTACGGCACGGCCGATCAGCCATGGCCAATCGTCACCGGCCAGGACGCCGAAACCGCTTCGGTCAAGGCGATCATCGCCGGCGAGCAGTACTCGACCGTGTTCAAGGACACCCGCGAACTCGCCAAGGCGACGGTCGAGCTCGTCGACAAGGTGCTCTCGGGCGGCAAGCCGGAGGGCCTCGACACCAAGACCTACAACAACGACGTCAAGGTCGTCCCCTCGATCCTGCTGACGCCGCATGATGTCGACAAGTCGAACTACCAGGCCCTGGTAGTCGATTCCGGCTACATCAAGGCCGAAGAGCTGAAGTAACCGCAGACGTAAAACCCGGGGTCCTGCGCAACGCAGGGCCCCGCTTCGTCAGTGAACGACCCCGGTATGTTTCCGGACCTCGCAGGAGTGGTATTCCCGATGGCCCAGACGATTTTGGAGATGCGTGACATCACCAAGACGTTTCCCGGCGTCAAGGCGCTTTCGAATGTCAACCTCAGCGTCGAGGAAGGCGAGATCCACGCCGTTGTCGGCGAGAACGGCGCCGGCAAGTCGACACTGATGAAGGTGCTGTCGGGCGTATATCCAGCCGGCACCTATGATGGCGAAATCGTCTATCGCGGCGATGAGTGCCATTTCAAAGGCATCCACGACAGCGAGCGCCGCGGCATCGTCATCATCCACCAGGAACTCGCGCTGGTGCCGATGCTGTCGATCGCCGAAAACATCTTCCTCGGCAACGAACACGCCAGCTACGGCATCATCGACTGGAACGCCAACGAGACGCGCACCAGCGCTCTGCTCAAGAAGGTGGGCCTCAAGGAAGACCCCAAGACGCTGATTACCAATATCGGCGTCGGCAAGCAGCAACTGGTCGAGATCGCCAAGGCGCTCAGCAAGGAAGTGCAGTTGCTGATCCTCGACGAGCCGACGGCGAGCCTGTCCGAAAAGGACAGCCAGGCGCTGCTCGACCTGCTGCTCGAATTCAAGCGGCAGGGCATCACCTCGATCCTGATCTCGCACAAGCTCAACGAAATCAACCGGGTCGCCGACAAGGTCACGATCATCCGCGACGGGCGGACGATCGAGACGCTGGCCAAGAAGGACATCTCGGAAGACCGCATCATCACCTCGATGGTCGGCCGCTCGCTGGACGACCGCTATCCGTCGCGCGAGCCTGACATCGGTGAGATCGTGCTCCAGGTGAAGAACTGGTCGGTCTATCATCCGATCCATGCCGAGCGGCAAGTGATCAAGGGTATCGATATCGACGTCCGCAAGGGCGAGGTGGTGGGTATCGCCGGGCTGATGGGCGCCGGACGCACAGAATTCGCGATGAGCCTGTTCGGCCGCTCCTATGGCCGCCGCATCACCGGCGAGGTGCTGCTCAAGGGCAAGCCCATCGATGTCTCCTCTGTCAGCAAGGCAGTCGAGCACGGCATTGCTTACGTCACCGAAGACCGCAAGACCTACGGTCTCAACCTGATCGATCATATCAAGCACAACATCACGCTGGCCAATCTTCCTGGCGTGTCGCGCCATAGCGTGATCGACGACATGCGCGAGTTGGCCGTCGCAAACGACTACAAGGCCAAGACCAACATCCGCTCGTCCAGCGTTTATCAGATGACCGGCAACCTATCGGGCGGCAATCAGCAGAAGGTGGTGCTGTCGAAGTGGCTGTTCGCCAATCCGGAGGTGCTGATCCTCGACGAGCCGACGCGCGGCATCGACGTCGGCGCCAAGTATGAAATCTACACGATCATCGCGCGTCTCGCCTCGGAGGGTAAGGCGATCATCGTCATCTCGTCCGAGATGCCCGAACTGCTCGGCATCACCGACCGTATCTATGTCATGAACGAAGGACGTATCGTCGGCGAAATGGCGGCGAGCGACGCCAGCCAGGAAAAGATCATGCGCGCCATCGTTCGCGGAGAAGGAAAAGCATCATGAGCACCGAAAGCGGTCCCGTCCCGAAAAGCGGCGTCGCCGAAGATGTGCAGCAAGGGCCGCGCATTGCTGTCTCGGCGCTGGTCACCAACCTGCGCGAATACGGCCTGATCCTGGCGCTTATCGCCATCATGGTGTTCTTCCAGTACACGACGTCCGGAACGCTGTTCAAGCCGGTGAACTTGAGCAACCTGGTGCAGCAGAACAGCTTCATCATCGTGATGGCACTGGGCATGCTGCTGGTGATCGTCTCCGGCCATATCGATCTCAGCGTCGGCTCCGTCGCCGGTTTCATTGGCGCGCTGGCGGCGATGATGATGGTCATCTGGCCTCTCGGCCCTTTCAGCAATCCGCTGGTGGTGTCGATCATCTGCCTGATCGTCGGTGGTGCCATCGGCGCGGCACAGGGCTACTGGATTGCCTATCACCGAATACCGAGCTTCATCGTCACGCTGGCGGGGATGCTGATCTTCCGCGGCATCTGCCAGGCGCTGCTGGGTGGGGGGTCTTCCGTGGGGCCGCTTCCGGTCGGCTTCAAGGCGCTCAGTTCCGGCTTCATTCCCGACGTGATCGGCTCATTGACGCTCATACCGCCGGTCGTGAACGCCGCCGGCAAGACAATCGTCGGCAGCGGCCTGACGCTGCACATGACGACGATCGTGCTCGGCATCGTCGCCGTGGTCGCCTATGCTTATTTCGGGCTCAGGGCACGGCGCAGCCGCGAGCGGCACGGCTACCAGGCCGAGCCCTTCTCGCTGTTCGTCGTCAAGACCCTGGTGACCAGCGCCCTGGCGCTGTTTCTGGTCTACCAATTCGCCACCTACAGGGGTCTGCCAATCGTTCTCGTGGTGATGGGCGTGCTGATCGCGCTGTTCGTCTTCGTCACCAAACGCATGACGGTCGGCCGCCGTATCTACGCAATGGGCGGCAATGCCAAGGCGGCGCAGCTATCGGGTATCAAGACCGAGCGGCTGACCCTGATGGTGTTCATCAATATGGGCGTGCTCTCGGCGCTCGGCGGGCTGATTATTGCGGCGCGCCTTGGCCAGGCGGTGCCGGCGGCCGGCCTCGGCAGCGAGCTCGACGTCATCGCCGCTGTGTTCATCGGCGGCGCTTCGGCGATGGGCGGCGTCGGTCAGGTGGTTGGCGCGGTGGTCGGCGGTTTCATCATGGGCGTCATGAACAACGGCATGTCGATCATGGGCGTCAATGTCGATTGGCAACAGGTGGTCAAAGGCCTGGTGCTGCTCGGCGCCGTGGTCTTCGACGTCTACAACAAGAACAAGGCTTGAGGGCGAGGGAACTCATGCATGTCGCCAAACGTGTGCAGCGTGTTGGGACAACGGCATGCGTGAAAGCAAGGATTAAAGCGGGCCCGTTTTCAAACGCGGCGCGCTTTTAGGAGGCACGGGTCACATCGCGGCGCTGCCGGGCGGCGCAAGGAAGTCCCCCAGGGGACCGGGCCCGCGAGCGCAATCCGGACGAAGAATTTCACCCGTGGCGCGGACACCGTCCGAGCTGCGCCAGGAAAAGCTTGCCAGACCGGCAGGCCGGCCAAGGCAATTGAGAGAGGGTACGTCATGCTGATTTCCCAAATCCTCGACGAGGCGGAGACCATCCGCGTCGTCGCCCGCAACGGCGGCAAGACCAGAATCATCAACGGCGCCCGCAGCGTCTATTCGCTGGCGATGGAGGCCGCGCGCACCGGCACCGGGCTTGTCGCCCTCATCGAGCGCAAGGGTTTTGGTGAAGCGGTCGACCTCGATGCCGCCTACAAGAAGGGGCGGCTGTTGTCGCCGATCAACCATCCCGACCCGGCGCATCTCCACCTCACCGGCACCGGGCTGACACATCTCGGCTCCGCCGCGACCCGCGATTCCATGCACAAGAAGCTCAGCAGCGACGGCGAGGAGCAGCTCACCGATTCCATGAAGATGTTCCGCATGGGGCTGGAGGGCGGCAAGCCGGCCAAGGGCCAGACCGGCGTGCAGCCGGAATGGTTCTACAAGGGCAACGGCACCATGGCAGTGGCGCCCGGTGCGGCACTTCTGTCGCCCGCCTTCGCCGAGGATGCCGGCGAGGAGCCGGAAGTAGCCGGCATCTACGTCATCGGCGACGACGGCGTCCCGTTCCGCGTCGGCTTCACGCTGTCAAACGAGTTTTCCGATCACGTCACCGAGCGCGTGAATTATCTTTTCCTCGCGCATTCCAAGCTGCGCAACGCTTCGTTCGGACCGGAAATCCTGATCGGCGACCTGCCGTCCGACGTCAGGGGTTCCTCGCGCATCCTCCGCGACGGCCAGCTGCTGTGGGAAAAGCCTTTCCTGTCGGGCGAGGCGAACATGTCGCACACCATCGCCAATCTCGAACATCACCACTTCAAATATTCGGCCTTCCGCCAGCCGGGCGACGTGCATGTGCACATGTTCGGCACCGCGACACTGTCCTTCGCCGACGGCGTCAGGACCGAGGCCGGCGATGTCTTCGAAATCGAGGCCAAGGATTTCGGCCTGCCGCTGCGCAACCCGCTTGAAATCGAGCAGCCGGTGAAGGTGGCGGTGAAGGCGCTTTAGGCGCCAACCTTCTCCTTCTCCCCTTGTGGGAGAAGGTGGATCGGCGCGCGCGCCGAAACGGATGAGGGGTGCTGGAAGGAATGAGACGTTGGTGTTCCCTGGAACACCCCTCATCCGACCGAGCTTCGCTCGGCCACCTTCTCCCACAAACAAGGGGAGAAGGAAGAACGCGCAGCTTCGACCTCTCAATAAATATCGAAGTCGAAATATTTGGCCTGGATCTTCTTGTAGGTGCCGTCGGCGACGATCGCGTCGATCGCGGCGTTGAGCTTTTCGCGTAGCGCATTGTCTTCCTGGCGCACGGCGATACCGGCTTCGGTCTCCGTGCCCTTGACGTCGCCGACCATCTTGCAGCAGTCGTCGCTCGACTTCTTCATCCAGTCCATCAGCACGAATTTGTCTGAAAGGACGGCATCGAGACGGCCGTTCATCAGGTCGGCGACCGCCTCCTCCTGGGTTGGATAGAGCTTCGCCTCGGCGCCGGCCTTGCCATAGACATCCTGGGCATAGTCGGCCTGGGTGGTCGAAGCCTGGGCGCCGACTGTCTTGCCGGCGAGTGCCGCCGGTTCGGTCGAGGCAATATCGCTGTCCTTCAAGGCCACCAGCGAAAGCGGCGTCGTATAGTATTTGTTGGTGAAGGAGACCTGCTTCTTGCGCTCCTCGGTAATGCTCATGGACGCGATGATGGCGTCGAATTTTTTGGCCTGGAGCGCCGGGATCATGCCGTCCCAGTCCTGCGTGACAAGTTCGCATTCGACCTTCATCTGAGCGCAAAGCGCATTGGTGATGTCGATGTCGAAGCCGACGAGCTTGCCATCCGCGGTGATGGTGTTGAACGGCGGATAGGCGCCTTCAGTGGCGATCTTCAACTTTTCCTGTGCTTGCGCCGACAGCGACCCGACTGACATCGCCAGCATGACGGCTGTTGCTGCCGATGCGATCCATCTTGAAATCTGCATTTTTTGTTCCCCTTGTGCCAACCGTATTGACGGCTAAGACAGCCAAGCACGACCCGTAAGGTCAGGCAAGCATGGTCTGATCATAGCGGCGATCAGCGCGCCGCGCGGAAATGCTTGGACAGTTTCAGGCCCTGTGCCTGATAGTTCGAGCCGAGATCTGTGCCGTAGAGCGCCTGCGGCCGCTTCAGCATGTGCTCGTAGACCAGCCGTCCGACGATCTGGCCGTGATCGAGGATGAACGGCACTTCGTGGCTGCGCACTTCGAGCACGGCCCGGCTGCCGGTGCCGCCCGAGGCCGAATGGCCGAAACCCGGATCGAAGAAACCGGCATAGTGGACGCGGAATTCGCCGACCAGCGGATCGAAGGGCGTCATCTCGGCGGCATAGAGCGGCGGCACATGCACCGCTTCCTGGCTGACCAGGATATAAAATTCGTCCGGGTCGAGCACCAGTTCGCCGGCGCCGCTCTTGTAGAGCGGCTCCCAGAAATCGACGACATCCTGCGCGGCGCGCTTGTCGACATCGACCAGGCCGGTGTGGTGCTTGCCGCGGTAGCCGACCAGTCCGTCCTTGTCGCCGTCGAGGTCGATCGACAGTGCGATGCCGCCGCCGGAAATGTTCGGCGGCTCGGTGGCGACGAGCGTCTCGGCACGATGCAATTCGTGCAGCTCGCTTTCCGACAAAAGCGCATTGCCGGTGCGGAACCGGATCTGCGACAGCCGCGAGCCGGCGCGGACGACGATCGGAAAGGTGCGCGGGCTGACTTCCAGATAGAGCGGGCCGTTGTAGCCGGCAGCGATCTTGTCGAACTCGTGGCCGCGATCGGTCATCACCCGGGTGAAGATGTCGAGCCGTCCGGTCGAGCTCTTCGGGTTGGCCGAGGCGGAAATGTTTGCCGGAAGCGCCAGGCTCTCGAGCAGCGGCACGATGTAGACGCAGCCCGTCTCCAGCACCGCACCATCGGCGAGATTGATTTCGTGCAGCTTCAGGCGGTCGAGTTTTTCAGCGACCCTGTGGTTGGGGCCGGGCAGGAAGGAGGCGCGCACCCGCCAGGCCTTGTCGCCAAGCCTGAGGTCGAGGCTGGCCGGCTGGACCTGGTCGGCGTCGAGCGCGCGCGGCGACTTCAGCGCGCCCGACTGGTACAGCGCGGAAATATCCTGATCCGGAAGAATGCCTGTCTGCCGCAAAGTCTGGCTCCGCTCGAAGGCCGGGCGTGGTCTCGTCTTGTCGCAGGTTCTTGCCGTGGAACCCGCTGGTACAAACCTCTTAATCATGCCGGCAATTGACGCAAGCGCGGTGCAGGTCTAAAGGATCGTTATCCCGTGGTGATTTGGCCGGTCGGCTTGCAGCCACGTTAAACAAGTCGCTAAAGGACCGTCGGGCCGAAAGGCCGTACGACCGGTTGCGACTTTCGCGGCCGGTTTTTTTGTGTTTGGACCATTTTTTGTGTTTGGAACAAGGTGATGACGAGCAAAACGCGCAACTGGAAGCCTCAGACCGCCCTCGTGCATGCAGGAACGCTGCGTTCCGGCTTCGGCGAAACCTCCGAGGCGATGTATCTCACGCAAGGCTATGTCTACGACACGGCGCAGGCGGCGGAAGCCCGCTTCAAGGGCGAGGAACCGGGCTTCATCTATTCGCGCTATGCCAATCCGACGGTCGACATGTTCGAGAAGCGCATGTGTGCGCTGGAAGGTGCCGAAGATGCCCGCGCCACCGCATCCGGCATGGCGGCGGTGACAGCGGCGTTGCTGTGCAGTGCCCGGGCGGGCGACCACATCGTGGCGGCGCGCGCGCTGTTCGGCTCCTGCCGCTGGGTGGTCGAGACGCTGGCGCCGAAATATGGCATCGAGGCGACGCTGGTCGACGGCACCGAAATCGCCAATTGGGAAAAGGCGGTCAGGCCCAACACCAAGTTGTTCTTCCTTGAAAGCCCGACCAATCCAACGCTGGAGGTCGTCGACATCGCAGCCGTAGCCTCGCTTGCCGATTCGATCGGCGCGCGGCTGATCGTCGACAACGTCTTTGCCACGCCCTTGCAGCAGAAGCCGTTGCAACTCGGCGCCCATATCGTCGTCTATTCGGCGACCAAGCACATCGACGGCCAGGGGCGCTGCCTCGGCGGCATCATCCTGTCGGACAAGAAGTGGATCGACGAGAATTTGCACGACTACTTCCGCCACACCGGTCCCAGCCTCTCGCCCTTCAATGCCTGGACGCTGCTGAAGGGGCTGGAGACGCTACCGCTGCGCGTGCGCCAGCAGACGGAAAGTGCCGGCCGGATCGCGGACTTCCTCGCCGAGCGATCGGAAATTGTCCGCGTCATCTATCCCGGCCGCGCCGATCACCCGCAGGCGGCGATCGTCAAGAAGCAGATGTCGGGCGGCTCGACGCTGATCTGCCTCGACGTCAAGGGGGGCAAGCAGGCGGCCTTCGCCTTCCAGAACGCGCTCGATGTCGTGCTGATCTCCAACAATCTCGGTGACGCCAAGAGCCTGATCACCCATCCGGCGACGACGACACACAAGAATCTGAGCGACGAGGCGCGGGCCGAACTTGGCATCGGGCCAGGCACGCTCAGGCTGTCCGTCGGACTGGAGGACACTGACGACCTGCTCGAAGACATCGAGCAGGCCTTGAAAGCCGCCAGGTAGGGATACGCGCCGAACTGCTGCGCTCTGATCTGCAAAGCAGGCGCGGTCAGGCGCCCGACGGCGACTCTTCCAATTCCGCAACGGCGCTGGTTTGGATGGTCATCGTGTTGCCGCGCCAGTCGACGGCACCGCTGAGCCAGCCGCGCACCCAGATGGCGGGAAGCATCACGTCCCGCGCAACCATCGCCGGGATCATGCGCAGCGACAGGTGCCAGCCCTTGGCCGAGGCGAGAGCGCATTCCGGCAGATAGGCGACTATCAGCACGGCGATGGCGGTCGCCGGCAGGCTGAACCCGGCGCCTGCTGCCGCAACCAGCGCCAGCACCAGCGGCGGCGCCGCTCCGATCAGGATCTCGGGCGCGAAGAACAGTGGGAATGTGACGCGACGCAGGCGTGCCCAGCGGGCCTGGCGCGACCAGATTTCGCCAAATGTGCGCAAGCCGAGCGGCTGCTCGAAGGGCGAGGCAACGAGATTGACGCGCAGTCCGAGCCCGTTGACAAGCTTGGTCGCAGCGGCATCCTCGGCAATCTCGGCAGCAAGCGCACGGATGCCGCCATTGGCGTCGAGCAATGGCTTGCTCCACAGCATGCTCTTGCCCTGGGCAAAACCGAGGCCGAGCGCCTCGCCGGTATATTGCCAGCGCGCCTGCAGCGTATTGAGGAAAGCGCATTCGACCTCCGCCCAGATCCCGTCCGGCCGCGAGCCGATCGGCGTCGAGCAGACGAGGCCGGTGTCCTGCCGCCATCCCGTCATCAGATGCTGGACATAGTCCCTCGGCATCAGGACGTTGGAATCGGCAAGGATGACCCAGTGGTGGCGCGCGGCCTCCCAGCCCTTCACGCAATTGTTGAGTTTCGGATTGCCGCTGATGCGGTCGTCGCCGACGAGCAGCCGGGCCGGCACGGCCGGAAAGCGGGCGATCGCTTCGGTGATCGGCCCGACCACCGGGTCGTCGGCATGGGCGACGCAGAAGATGAGCTCATAGCGCGGCCAGTCGAGAGAGAAGGCGCGCTCGAGCGTCTCCTCGGTAAACGGCTCGACGCCGCGCGACGGCACGACGATCGACACCGGCGGCGCCTTGGCGGCTGGCGGCGTGATCCTGCCAGGCCGCTTCAGCTTCAACGAAGCGAGCAGGATGCTGGCGAGATTGACAATAAGCAGAACTATGGAAAGCAAGGCGGCTGTGACTGTCAATTCCATCAATATCTGGTCGCTCCAGAAAAAACCGGCCGCATGAAAGCCGTTTTCAACAGTTCGACAGAATGCTGAGTCGCCCGGCCCTGCACACCATCCCCAGCCCTGCACACCATCATTGTCACGTGTCACTTAAATGACATTGTTGTTCGGCACCTGCGCTTAACAAATTCGGGCAACGATGGCAGACACCGAGGCGACGCACCCCGTTGACCGAACTGCTGAGAGGGTCGAATGTTCCGTCTGCATAGTGTGGAGTGATTTATGTACAGCGCCGTCACGCGCGACATCGAAGTGCAGGTCAGGCCGTTCTATCTGGAAGATCGCTCCGACCCGTCGGAGAACCGCTATGTCTGGGGCTACCAGGTAACCATCGACAACCAGTCGGATGAACTCGTGCAGCTTCTGTCGCGCTACTGGCAGATCACCGACGGCACCGGCCGGGTCGAGGAGGTGCGCGGCGCCGGCGTTGTCGGCGACCAGCCTGAACTCAATCCCGGCGATAGTTATCAGTATACGTCTGGCTGCCCACTCTCGACGCCATCCGGCATCATGGTCGGCCACTACACGATGCGCAACAAGCGGGGCGAGACGTTCGACGTCGCCATCCCCGCCTTTTCGCTCGACCTGCCGGGCACGCGGCGGACGGTGAACTGAGAGAGATAGATGGCCGGAAGGTCGTGCTGCCCCTCATCCGCCTGCCGGCACCTTCTCCCCGTATGGTGAACGGGGAGAAGGGAACCCATCTATCAACTGGACAACCTGTCGCAACGCTGGCGCCCCCTCTCCCCGTTCTTCACGGGGAGAGGTAAGGGTGAACGGCAGCGCCAACGCTTCATCGGTGATTTCAATTCTATTGAGCCGCAGCAAATTCCGCCGGGTCGAAGTCATATTGCTTCGAACAGAATTCGCAGGCGACGTGAATGCCGCCATCCTCGGTGCTGTCCCTGATCTCGTCGGCGGAGAAGCCTTCGAGAATGCCGCGGATCTTCTCCCTGGAGCATGAGCACTGGTCGGCTACCGGCACGCCGCCGAAGACGCGCACGCCGTGCTCGTGGAACAGCCGGTAAAGTAACCGCTCGGCGCCGATCGTCGGGTCGATCAGTTCCGTCGGCTCGATGGTGCCAAGCAACGCGAGCAGTTCCTGCCAGGAATTGTCGGCCGGATCATGGATCTCCTCGCGCGGATCGCCGTCGCCACCCGGAAGGTCGGGCACGCGCATGCGTTCGGGCGATTGCGGCAGGAACTGCGCCAGGATGCCACCGGCGCGCCATTGCTCGCGGGCACCGCCGATGCCGGGCGTCAACAGCTTGGCCACCGAAAGCCTGAGATCGGTCGGGATCTGCTCCGACTGCCGGAAATAGGTGCGGGCGGCCTCCTCCAACGTCTCGCCGTCGAGCTGGACGATGCCCTGATAGCGCTGCGTGTGGGCACCCTGGTCGATAGTCAGCGCCAGGACACCGCTGCCAAGCAGCGTCCGCTGCGAGCTCTCGCCGGCAGACGTCAGTGCCTCCAACCGGTCGGCGTCGAAGCGGGCATAGGCGCGCAGCGCATGCGGCGTGGAAAAATCCGCCACCAGCATGTCGACCGGCCCGTCGGTGCGGGTCTGCAGGATGAACTTGCCTTCAAACTTGAGCGAGGTGCCAAGCAGCACCGTCAGCACGCAGGCTTCCGCCAGCAGGCGGGCGACCGGCTCGGGATAGTCATGACGGCTGAGGATCGCGTCGAGCATCGGCCCGAGCTGGACGGTGCGGCCGCGCACGTCGAGCGGGCCGACCTCGAAGGGCACGACATGATCGTCGCCGGCGTAGCCGAATTCGCCGAGTTTGGGTTGATGTTCAGCCAATTGACGGGTTTCCAACATGACAAAGCTCCAGGGCGCGGCGATGCCGCCCTCCGGGGCGCATGCGTCGAAACGCGCTCGATTTGCGTGATGCGCCTGAGATAGGCATCACGCACTGCCGGATCAAGGCGGCCGGGATCAAGGCGGTCCTGATCAAGGCGGCCGGGATCAAGCGCCGAGGCACCAAGCCAAAACCGCCTTCTGGGCGTGGAGCCGGTTCTCGGCCTCGTCGAACACCACCGAATGCGGCCCGTCGATGACTTCGTCGGTGACCTCCTCGCCGCGATGCGCCGGCAGGCAGTGCATGAACAACGCGTCGGGCTTTGCCTTCGCCATCAGTGCCGCATTGACCTGATAGGGTGAGAAGACATTGTGGCCGCGAGCACGGTGCTCTTGGCCCATCGACACCCAGCAATCGGTAACGACACAGTCGGCCTCGTGGACGGCCTCCTCGGGCGAGCGGGTGAAGTTCAACTTGCCGCCATGCGCCCTCGACCAGTCGACATGCTTCTGCGCCGGCTCGCTGCCTTCCGGCACGGCGACGTTGAGGTTGAAGCGGAACCGCGCCGAGGCCTCCAGCAGCGAATGCAGCACGTTGTTGCCGTCGCCGGTCCAGGCGATGGTCTTGCCGGCGACCGGGCCGCGATGCTCCTCGAAGGTCATGATGTCGGCCATCAGCTGGCAGGGATGGGTATCGTCGGTCAACCCGTTGATGACGGGGACGGTGGCGTTCTCGGTCAGCTCCAGCAGCCGATCATGCGACGTGGTGCGGATCATGATCGCATCGACATAGCGCGACAGCACCTTGGCCGTGTCGGCGATGGTTTCGGAGCGGCCGAGCTGCATCTCGGCGCCGGTCAGCATGATGGTCTCGCCGCCGAGCTGGCGCATGCCGACGTCGAAGGACACGCGCGTGCGCGTCGACGGCTTGTCGAAGATCATCGCCAGCACCTTGCCTTCAAGCGGTTTTGTCCGCTCGCCAGCCTTGAGCCTTGCCTTTCGCACGACGGCATCGTCCAGCATAAGGCGCAGATCGCCCTCGGAAACGGCGGAAAGATCGGTGAAATGGCGAAGGCTCATGTGGGTCTTCCGACTGTTATTTCGCCGCAGCCGCGGCGATGGCGTCCGACAGGCCCCGGGCGCCGGCGCGGATGCGGTCGAGCGCCTCATGGATCTCGGCGTCGGTGACGGTGAGCGGCGGCAGCAGGCGAAGAACGTTGTCGCCGGCCGGAACCGCCAGCAGATGCTGGTCGCGCAACGCCATGTTCACCTTGGTGTTGGGCGCGGCGCATTTCAGGCCAAGCATCAGGCCGCTGCCTCTGATGTCTTCAATGACATCGGGAAATTCGTCGGCGACACCCGCCAGCCCCTGCTTCAGCAGCAACGCCTTGCGCTGCACATCCTCCAGAAAACCGTCTTCCAGCACGACGTCGAGCACGGCGTTGCCGACCGCCATCGCCAGCGGATTGCCGCCGAAAGTGGTGCCGTGCACGCCGGCGGTCATGCCGACAGCGGCCTCGTCGGTGGCGAGGCAGGCGCCCACCGGGAAGCCGCCGCCGATGCCCTTGGCGACCGCCATGATGTCGGGCGTGACGCCAGCCCATTCATGCGCGAACAGTTTTCCGGTGCGGCCGATGCCGCACTGGACCTCGTCGAAGATCAGCAGCAGATCATGCTGTTCGCAGAGCTGCCTCAGCCGCTTCAGCGACTGCGTCGGCACCGGGCGGATACCGCCCTCGCCCTGCACCGGCTCGATCAGGATCGCGGCGGTCTCTGATGTGATCGCCTTTTCGGCGGCGTCGATGTCGTCGAAGCCGACCTGGTCGAAACCTTCGACCTTGGGGCCGAAACCTTCCAGGTATTTATACTGGCCGCCGGCGGCGATGGTCGCCAGCGTGCGGCCATGAAAGGCGCCTTCGAAGGTGATAATGCGAAAGCGCTCGGGATGGCCCCTGACGAAATGGTAGCGCCGCGCCGTCTTGATGGCGCATTCCAGCGCCTCGGCGCCGGAATTGGTGAAGAACACCTTGTCGGCGAAGGTGGCGTCGGCCAGCCGCTCGCCCAGACGGCTCTGCCCCGGAATCTCGTACAGGTTGGAGACATGCCAGAGCTTGGCCGCCTGCTCGGTGAGTGCCGAGACCAGATGCGGATGGCTGTGGCCCAGCGAATTCACGGCAACGCCGCCGCCAAAATCGAGATATCGCTCGCCCTTGTCGGTGACCAGCCAAGTGCCTTCCCCATGGTCGAAGGCCAGGGGTGCGCGGGTAAAGGTCTCGAAAAGCGCCGAACCGCTCATTATATGCGTCTCCGGAACCGGAAAATCAAAAAGCCGCCAAAGCGGCGGCCTGTGCGGCTTATCGTGTTTTTCGGCCATGAAGTCAACGAAAACGTCGCGCAAGGACGCGCGGCAAGCTTTCCAGCGAGACGCCGGCTCATCAGCGACCGGGCAAGTTGGGGAAAACCGAAAAAACCGATTCGTGTTGGCCCTCGGACTCTTGTCACCGAGTCAGCGCATAAGGTAATTATAGGTCGAGAAATAACTAGATTTCGTGCGGCGGACCTAATCACCCGATATATGTGGTGTCTGCCCGGCGGAAGCCGGATCGTGGAAGGATTCCGATCGCCGCACATTTCAGCAGGAGCGCGGTCTCATGAATTGGACTGACGAGCGGGTCGAACTTCTTAGAAAATTGTGGTCGGAGGGGCTGAGCGCCAGCCAGATCGCCGCACAGCTTGGGGGTGTCAGCCGCAATGCCGTCATCGGCAAGGTGCATCGGCTGAAACTGTCGGGCCGCGGACGCGCGACTGCCACGCCGGCACGCCAGAAGAAGAGCGTGCAGGGATCGACCGTGCAGAAATCGGTGTCGCGGGCGGCGAGCACTGCGCGGCATATCACCACGTCGATCGGCGCGACCGCGCTGCAGGCGCAATTCGACGCCGTACCGGTGACGCGTCATTATGTCCGTCCGGTCGAGAACGTCGTCGTGCCGATCTCGCGGCATCTGCAGCTCGTCGAATTGACCGAGCGGACATGCAAATGGCCGAATGGCGATCCGCTTTCGGAGGAGTTCCATTTCTGCGGCAACGACGCGGCCGAAACCGGACCCTATTGCAAGTATCACGCCCGCGTTGCGTTTCAGCCCGCTTCGGAGCGGCGGCGCAGCAGGTAGAGGAATACGGCAGTACGGCAGTATGTGGTGAACTGCAAAAGACTGCGCTCGTGAGGCGCCATCTTTACCTACTGCCCTACTGCCCTACTGCCCTACTCTTCACAGCCAGCCGCTCTTGCGGAAGCGCCAGTAGAGAACCGAGCAGACCAAAATAATCGCTCCCAGGACGACTGGGTAGCCATATTCCATCCTAAGTTCCGGCATGTCGTTGAAGTTCATGCCGTAGATGCCTGCGAGCGCCGTCGGCACCGCCAGGATTGCAGCCCATGAGGCGAGCTTCTTGGTGATCGCCGTTTCCTGGCTCTGGCCAACCAGGAGGCTCGCCTCGAAGGCAAATGCGAGCACCTCCCGCAAGCTGTCGATCTTCTCCTGGACGGTGCGGATGTGGTCGGTGACGTCGCGGAACAGCGGGTGCATGGCCGCATGGATCTGCGGCAGGTCGGCGCTGGTCAACCGGCGGCAGACTTCCACCAGCGGCAGCGCGGCGTTGCGCAGGCGCAAGAGATCGCGGCGCAGCATGTAGAGCCGCTCTATGTCGGAGCCGGTCATCGGCTTCAGCAGAACCCTGTCCTCGATCGCCTCGACCTCGTCCTCGATCTGCTCGAGCACCGGCATGTAGTTGTCGACGATGAAATCGAGAATGGCATAGAGGACGAAATCCTCGCCTTTGGCTAGCGAATGCGGGCAGCTTTCCCAATGCTGGCGAACGACGGCATAAGAAGTCGACGGACCGTGCCTGACGCTGACGATGTAGCCAGCGCCGACGAACAGATGCGTCTCGCCGAAGGTGACGCGCCTGTCGATCAGTTGAGCCGTGCGGGCAACGATGAACAACGCATCGCCATATTGCTCGATCTTCGGCCGCTGATGCGGATGCTCGGCGTCCTCGATCGCCAGATCGTGCAGGTGGAATTGCGCCTGGACACGAAGCAACAGGTCGCGGTCCGGCTCCAGCAGGCCGATCCAGACGACATGACCTGGCTTCTTGGCCCATTCGCCGGCTTCCTCGATCGGAATGTCGGCGACACGCCGGCCGGCGGTATAGACGCTGGAAGCGACGATGGCCGATGTCGGCGGGGCCGGCGTCAGGTTCCGAACGGTTTCCATCGCTACCTCCTGGAGGCATGGCCTCGGGTCAGGATCAGGAACGTTCGGTAAAGCTTAGCCTAAATCAGCAATGGGTTCGAGAGGCAGCCGTTCACTTCGCCGGTAGCGTTGCGGGAAGCACAATCTTGTCTGTCTTGTCGCCCTTCGGCCGCTCGGCCGGCATCTGGTCGCCGGTGACGATGTAGTAGATCGTCTCGGCGATATTGGTGGCGTGGTCGCCGATCCGCTCGATGTTCTTGGCGCAGAACAGCAGGTGCGTGCAGGGCGTGATGTTGCGCGGATCTTCCATCATGTAGGTCAGCAACTCGCGAAACAGCGAGGTGTACACGGCGTCGATCTGATCGTCGCGGTCACGCACGAAGCCGATCTTTTCCACCGAGCGCGACGCATAGACGTCGAGCACTTCCTTGAGCTGCGTCAACGCCAGGTCGGCTAAGGCCGCGATGCCGCGGAACAGGCTGGTCGGCTGGCGCCCTTCTATGACGGCAACCACGCGCTTGGCGACATTCTTGCCGAGGTCGCCGACCCGCTCGAGATCCGCCGAGATGCGGATCGCGCCGACGATCTCGCGCAAATCCGTCGCCATCGGCTGGCGCTTGGCGATGATGATGATCGCCTTGTCGTCGATCTCGCGCTGCCCCTGGTCCAGAACGGCATCGTCGCGGATGACCTTCTGGGCAAGGCCAGGGTCGGCGTTGACCAGGGCCGCAATCGCCTGTTCGACCATGCGTTCGGCATGCCCGCCCATCGCGGCAATGCGCTTCGACAGATATTTCAGCTCCTCGTCGTAGGCGCTGACGATGTGCACGGACTGCATGGAGATGCCTTCCCGGGTCTTCTGGTCCGAGTCGTTCCTCGAATCCCCGCTGATACGCTAGCGGGATGACAGAAAAAAGAAAGCGTTAGAGCGACGTGCGTCCACTAGGCCACAGAGTAGGCTCTAAAGTCCTGTATCCACGCATCCGGTGGTCCTAAGGTCTTCCGGTACTCGGGCCGGCGCGTGCTTAGATAGTGAGGTGTCAGTGCACCGGCAAATGCACCGTGAAAGCTGCGCCGTTGCCGACCTCCGACTTGATCGACAGCCTGGCGTTGTGGCGCGTCAGGATATGCTTGACGATGGACAGGCCAAGGCCGGTGCCCTTCTGGGTCCGGCTGTTTTCGACATCGACGCGGTAGAAACGTTCGGTGATGCGCGGGATGTGCTCCTCGGGAATGCCGGGGCCAAAGTCCCGGATGGTGACGTCGATGCCGGGTTCGGGACCGTCATCGCTGTGGGCAATCGTCACCACGACACGTCCACCCGACTGTCCATATTTGCAGGCGTTTTCCAGCAGATTTTCGAAAACCTGGAAAAGTTCATCGCGATCCCCCGGCACATTGAGTGGTCCTTTCGCGAAATCCCGCTCGATGGCAACGCCGTTTTCCCGCGCAAGCGGACCCAGCGAATCGATGACGCTGTCGAGGGTCTGGCGGAGATCGACCTCGGTTCCCGGCTTCAGATAGGGTTTCATCTCCAGCCGCGAAAGCGACAGCAGGTCGTCGATCAGGCGCGCCATGCGGCCGGTCTGGTTGTGCATGATCTGCAGGAACTGCTCGCGCGCCGCCGGGTCGTTGCGGGCCGGGCCGCGCAGCGTCTCGATGAAACCGGAGATCGAGGCGAGCGGAGTTCGCAGCTCATGGCTGGCATTGGCGATGAAGTCGGCCCGCATCCGGTCGATCCGGCGCGCCTCGCTCTGGTCCTTGAAGACCAGCACATAGAGGTCGGTGCCGTGGCCGACCGAAGATGCACTCACGCGATAGGCCCGTTCGACCGGCAGCTTTTCGGTATATTCGACGACGTCCGAAGCGGCGGCGCCCGACAGGATACTGTCCAGCAAGGCCTGCATCTCGGGCGCGCGGAATTTCAGCGACAGCGACATGCCCGGTGCGATGCCGCCGAAGGCGGCGAAGGCGGCGGCGTTGGCATGGACGATCGTCGCGGTGCGATCGAAGATGATCAGCGGATCGGCAACGGCAGCCGCCAGATATTCTCCCGACAGCTGTTGCAGCCCGCCTGCCTCGATCGCCGTGGCATCCTCCGCGGATTGGCGCGCTACGCCGGCCGGCAGCATCGCGGCGGCGAGCAGCAGCACAGCACATGCCAGCAGCACAACATAGAAGGACATGTTTGCGAAACCATAGACCGTCAAGACCACGACGATGCCGGTCGCAAGCAGCCAGCGGCTGTTCCACAACCGGGTGGCGACGGCTTGCGCCGTGGTTCGCTGTTCTGCGCCGCCCATATCAGCCATTGTCAGCTACTGTCAGCCATTCGCGCGCACTGTGCCTCCGTCCCCACCCCGACCGGCCAGGTTGGAAAATTCCCGCTGACCGGCGCTATCACTAAATCTGCTGCATCGTTCCTTTCGAAAATCGATTCCGATTTTCGGGCCGATGCAGTAAGGCTCCCAATAGCATGAGTCCGGAAGCTGGAAAGGTTCGTCTCGATGAAAAACCCCAAGGAAGATGCCGCCGCGCCTGTTCCAGGTCCGCAAAAGATCCGGATCAACGGCAAGGAGTTCGAGTTCGACATCGAGGATCCCAAGCTTCCGGACTGGATCGAGGACAACAAGCTGACCGCCGGCGGCTACCCCTACGACAAGAAAATGAAAAGCGACGAGTATGACGAGACGCTCGAGCGGCTGCAGATCGAGTTGGTCAAGGCGCAGGCATGGCTGCAATCGACGGGCAAGCGGGTGATGTCGCTGTTCGAAGGACGCGATGCCGCCGGCAAGGGCGGCACAATCTTCGCGCTGCGCCAGTACATGAACCCCAGGACAGCGCGCAACGTGGCGCTGACCAAGCCTAGCCCAACCGAAATCGGGCAATGGTATTTCCAGCGCTATGTCGCGCACTTTCCGACATCCGGCGAGTTCGTCACCTTCGACCGCTCCTGGTACAATCGCGCCGGCGTTGAGCCGGTCATGGGCTTCTGCACGCCGGAGCAGCATCAGAAATTCCTGGACGAGACGCCGTATTTTGAACGGATGATCTGCAACGAGGGCATCCATTTCTTCAAATTCTGGCTGAACATCGGTCGGGAAACACAACTCGAGCGGTTTCACGATCGCCGCTGGAGTCCTTTGAAGAACTGGAAATTCTCGCCGATCGACATTGCCGGCATCGCCAAGTGGGACGACTACACCAAGGCGCGCGACCTTATGTTCGAACGCACCCATAAGGAATTCGCGCCCTGGATCATCATACAGGCCAACGACAAGCGGCGCGCGCGACTTGCCATCATCCGGCGCATCCTGTTGTCGCTTCCCTATGACGGCCGCGATCTCGACGCCATCGGCAAGGAAGACAAGAAAATCATCGGGGAAGGGCCTTCGTTCCTGGGAAGACAGGCCTGAAGCGCTGCCGCGCACCCCCAAGGACGCGCGGCACGATTCCGGATATTCCTGTCATTCTGCCGAATGACGTCTCATGCCGCCAGCCGGGCAATCCGCTGCAGCCGCCGCAGTGTGGTATCGTCCTGCAAAGCCTGCTGAAATAGCGAAATCTCCTGGTCGATGCGATCGCAGAGTGCGCCTGTGTCGCCCTTGAGCAGGTCGCGCGTCTGCAGCAGTGCGGCAACCGGCTTCTTGGCGAGTTGCCTGGCTCTGCCAAGTGCGGCTTCCTCGACGTCGCCGACCACGATCTCCGTGACCAGGCCCAGCATCCTGGCGTCCGCGGCACTGAGCGTGTCGCCCAGGCAGAAGAAGCGGAAAGCGCCGGCATAACCGAGTTTCTGCGGCGCCAGGATGCTGGTCGCCGCGTCCGGCACGAGGCCGAAATCGACGAACGGCACCCGGAACGTGCTTTCGTCAGATGCGATCACCATGTCGCAATGGAACAGGATGGTGCAGCCGACACCGACGGCGTCGCCGTCGACACAGGCAAGGACCGGTTTGGGGAACGTCGCCAACGTGCGGAACATGTCGGTGACGGCAGCGATCAACCGTTGATGCTTGGTGGCGTCGAGGAACTCGGAGAAATCGCCGCCGAGGCAGAAGCAGCCGGCGAGGCCGCGCAGCACCACGACGCGCACATCATCGTCGATTGCAGCTTCGTGGAAGATCCTGGCCAGGCTTTCATAGGCTCGCCCGTCCAGCACCGGCCGGCCGTCATCCGACGACACCGTGACGATCAACGAATGATTGCGGAACTCTGTTTGCGGGTGGATGTTCATGGCTGTCTCCAATTCTCACGAGGCCTGCCTCATTCCGAGCCTGTCGGGATATCCCCTGGCCAGGACCGGCGCGAAATGACTGCGACGCGACCGCACCACCTCAAGCGTGTGCTCGTTGAAGGTGAGCAGTGTGGCGACGACCTGCTGGTTGCCATAGGTGCGCTGGTAGCCAAGCGGCTTCGCCAGGAAGTGCAACTGCAGCGCCCGCAGAACCCACATCGGCTCGAACTCGATGATCACCTGGTTGACATTCCGCTTCAGCCCCCACTCGACGAAGCCGGCAATGAGCTCGGTGCCGACCGTCGAGACGCCGCGCTTGCCGTCACGAAAGCCCGGCGCGACCGCATAGCGGGTCAGTTCCCACACGTTCGGCCCGGATGGCGGCGTCCCTTCAAAGAGGTCCGCCAGCACCTCGGTCAGAAGATGCGCACGCGTTGTCGGCAACATCCGCTGATAACCGGCGAGCTCGCCATTGCGGATGACGAGTTGGTGCACCGCCTCGTCATGATCGAACTGATCGATCTCAAGGCCGTCGGGACGCTGCAGATCGGTCCACCCCATCTCCTCGACGAAAATCTTGTAGCGTAAGCGATGAACGGCCTCCCAAAGGTCGGGACGTTCCATAAGTTCCTGTGTTGTAAGGGAAAAAAGCATCTGCCGTCTCCTAGGTTCAATAGGAAGATACGGCCGGGCTGTCCCGAGGAAATTACGCGATCACGTAGGCAAGAATTTCTAGGCCGGCACGGCCGAGCTAGCTAATATAGCCGCGCCTTATCGCTTCCGCGACCGCCTGCACCCGGTTGACGGCACCGAGTTTGCTTTTGGCGTTAAGAAGGTGTTTCTCTGATGTGTGTTCCGAAATGCCGAGAATCTGTGAAATCTCCCATTCGGACTTGCCGACGGCGGCCCATTGCATGCATTCGCGCTCACGCGGCGTCAGTTCGACGTGGTGGTCGAGGGTCTTGGCCGCCATCGTGTGGATCTGCATGGCGCGGCCAATCGCATAGGTCGCCACCAGCGACACCAGCCCAAAATCGGCGCCCGACAATTCGACGGCCTCGCCGCCCAGCGACACCATGACGATCTGGCCATCGAGCGTGATCAGCGGAAAGGCCAATCCGTCGCGCAGCTTGAATTCGCCGGCGTCGCCCATCACTTCGCCGCTGCTCTTGTCGATGCGGATGCTCTGGGACGCTTCCCGCCACTGGAACGGCGCCTGCAGCTGCTTCATGTGGCTGACAACGGGGTCATGGTCGACATAGTTGCGCGCCACATAGCGCTCCAGCCATTCTCCCGGCCACTCGCAAAGCAGCACATGATCCTTTTGCTGGCCTCTTGGCGTGCCCGGTTGCGGAACCGTTCCGGCCATCAGCGCCGTCAAGCCGAACTCCGAGGTTATGCCAAGCAGTTTTTCGCAGACCGCGGCCGCCGTATCGGCGTGCTGCAGCTGATCTATGAATTCCAGTGTGCGATCGAAGTGGCCCATTGCAACATCTACCCCATGTTGCCTTCCCGCGTTGAGATCAAAGGCCCAGTGCTTGACCCGCACTTTGCCCTCGACCCCGGATTACAAACCTGCTCCCCTCAGTTTGCAGCGGCTTGCGGCTACCCTCCAGCCGACCGCCACACATGTTTGCAAGCTCGCTGAAGCATAGCCCTAAATCGGCGTGATGAAATCAAAAACCGTTGTGCCTGTGGCATTTTCGTACCAAAAGCCACATAGGACAGGACAGGGCGGAGTTCGAACGTGGCAATTCGGTGGATGACCATCGTCTTGATGCTGGCAATGACCGGCGCACAGTGGGTCACCGCTGCACGCGCCGCGGAGCCGCAAGTGCCGGTGCTGTGGGATGCCAAGGAGCGGCTGCCGAAGCCTGACCTGTCCGCGCTGCCACGTCTGAGATTCCTGACCACCACCGATTTCCCGCCGTTCAACTTCCTCGACGGGGCGGGCCGATTGTCCGGCTTCCACGTCGATCTGGCGCGCGCGATCTGCGCCGAACTCGGCATCGCCGAAAAATGCCAGATCCAGGCGCTGCCTTGGGCCGAGCTCGAAAGGGCGCTGCAGAAGGGCGAAGGCGAAGCGATCATTGCAGGCATTGCC
This sequence comes from Mesorhizobium sp. WSM2561, assembly GCF_000513915.1. Taxonomy (NCBI): domain Bacteria; kingdom Pseudomonadati; phylum Pseudomonadota; class Alphaproteobacteria; order Hyphomicrobiales; family Phyllobacteriaceae; genus Mesorhizobium; species Mesorhizobium sp. WSM2561. The sequence goes on along the minus strand of NZ_AZUX01000041.1, from coordinate 28,576 downwards.
GCCACGCCGGAGTCGCGGTCGAAATATGCTTTCTCGCGTTCCTACCTGCAGTTTCCGGCGCGCTTCATCATGCCGAAGGCAAAGGTGCTCACGGAGCCTATCTTCGACAGACTGCGTGGCAAGCGCGTCGGCGTGGTCGCAGGCTCCGCGCATGAGCGGATGCTGCGCGATTATTTCGGCACCGTCCAGGTCGTTCCGTTCGCGCAGCTGGAAGCGCTCTACGATGGTCTCAAGGCCGGCAAGGTCGACGCCGGCTTCGGCGACGGCATGCGCTTCGCCTTCTGGCTGGGCAGTTCGAATGCTGCAGCCTGCTGCCGCTTTGCCGGCGGTCCTTATCTGGCGCCCGAATATCTGGGGTCGGGCATGGCCATCGCCACCAGGGCCAACGATCCAGCGCTGGCCGCAGCGTTCGACTACGCACTGCAGGAGATTTCGGTGAAGGGCATCTTCGCCGAATTCTATCTGCGCTATTTCCCGGTCAGCTTTTTCTGATCCGGCCCGGTCAGCTTTTTCTGATCCGGCCCGGTCAGTTTCTTCTGATCCGTTGGGGTCTGGATCTAAGTCAGCGTGCGCAGGCGAGCCTTGGCAGCACGGGCGATGGCGGCGACGGTGAGCGTGTCGAGATCGAGCTGGCGACGGATAAGCTGCAGCACCCTCACCTCCTCCAGGCGCATTTCGAGGTCGACGGCCGCGACCTCGAAGGCTGCGGCGTAAGCGGTGTCAAGCAGCCGCTCGGGCAGTGCTTCAGCGACGTGCGCCAAAACGCCTTCCAACCCGTCCTTTTCGTGCAGCAGCTTCTGGCAGTCCTGGGCGACGCCGACCAGCCGGTCGTGGTCGAAGTCCTCGAACACCGGCCATGAGCGGACGACGTCGCCGATCCGCGCCAGTTCGACATCGGTCATGTCGCGATCGGACGCGGAGGTGATGACCATCAGATGGATCAGGGCTTCGTGCGGCGGCAATGGCATTTAACAACTCCTCAAACGGGCTCCGAAGTTAGGAACGCGGGACCGACGTCGCAAGGAAAAAGCGCTGCGATCGTTGACGCCCACGGCAGGCACGCCTAGAGACCGGTTGAAAAAATCATCCGGCCCCTTCTTGCGGCGATGCCGGCGAATAATTTGGAAAACAGTGACATGGCGGGATCAAACATCATCGATCTCAATCCCGAGGTGCTTGCGGCAGCGGCCGAAAGCAAGGCGTGGCCGTTCGAGGAAGCCAGGAAGATCGTCGAGCGCTACAAAGGGGCTGACTTTCCCGAGACTGTCCTGTTTGAGACCGGCTACGGTCCGTCGGGGCTGCCGCACATCGGTACTTTCGGCGAGGTCGCACGCACCTCGATGGTGCGCCACGCCTTCCGCGTCCTCACCCGGGACACGGTCAAGACCAAGATCTTGTGCTTTTCCGACGACATGGACGGCATGCGCAAGATTCCGGACAGCGTCCCCGATCGCGCCGCGCTCGAGCCGCACCTGCACAAGCCGCTCTCGTCCGTCCCCAATCCTTTCGGCGGCGACTATGCGAGCTTCGCAGACCACAACAACGCAATGCTTTGCCGTTTCCTGGACACGTTCGGCTTCGACTATGAGTTCGCCAGCGCGACGGAATACTACAAGGCTGGCCGTTTCGACGACGTTCTGCTGCGCGCTGCCGAACGTTTCGACAAAATCATGGACGTGATGCTGCCGACGCTCGGAGAGGAGCGTCAGGCGACCTACAGTCCGTTCTTGCCGATTTCCCCCAAAAGCGGCCGCGTGCTTTACGTCCCCATGAAGCATGTCGACGCCAAGGCCGGCACGATCACCTTCGACGATGACGGCACCGAAACCACGCTGCCCATAACCGGCGGCAGGGTGAAGCTGCAGTGGAAGCCGGATTTCGGCATGCGCTGGGCGGCGCTCGGCGTCGATTTCGAAATGTTCGGCAAAGACCACCAGACGAATGCGGTGATCTACGACCGTATCTGCAATATCCTGGGCGGGCGCGCTCCCGAGCATTTCGTCTATGAGCTGTTCCTGGACGAGAACGGCCAGAAGATTTCGAAGTCGAAGGGCAACGGACTGACCATCGACGAGTGGCTGACCTACGCGCCGACCGAAAGCCTCGAGCTCTATATGTACCAGCGGCCGCGGCAGGCCAAGAAGCTCTATTTCGACGTCATTCCGAAGGCGGTGGATGAGTATTACGCCTTTCTGTCCGCCTATCGCCGGCAGGAGTGGAAGGAGCGGCTGGGAAATCCCGTCTGGCACATGCATGACGGGAACCCGCCTGTCGTCGACCTGCCGGTGTCGTTCGCGCTGCTGCTCAATCTGGTCAGCGCCTCGAACGCCCAGAACAAGGACGTGCTGTGGGGGTTCATTTTGCGCCACACCTCAGGCGTGACGCCGAAGACCCATCCCGAGCTCGACCGGCTGGCCGAATATGCGATCCGCTATTTCGACGATTTCGTGAAGCCGGCCAAGGTGTACCGGGCCGCCGATGCGGTCGAGCGCGAGGCGCTGACGAAACTGTCCGAAGCGCTCGCCGCATTGCCGCCAGATGCCGATGGCGAGGCGATCCAGAATGCTGCCCTCAACGTCGCGCGCAAGATCGAGTGCTATCAGGACCATTCGAAGCAGAGCCCGGAAGGCGGGCCGGGCGTCTCCGTCGCCTTCTTCCAGATGATCTACCAGGTTTTGATCGGACAGGAGCGCGGCCCGCGCTTCGGTTCCTTCGCCGCGCTCTACGGCATCGCGGAAACCCGCGCGCTCATTCAGAAGGCGCTGGCCGGTCAGTTGGCGGCGTAGCCGACGAATCGGTTGGCGGCGTAGCCATCGCCGACGGATCGAGAATCGGCTGCGCCGGCTGCGCTGTGGCCGCAAAAGGGGCTGGTGCCGGAGGCAGGCCGGAGAGACTGGGCGCCGGCCCGAAAATGCCCTTCCTCGCCATACGCGCCTTCTCGCCGGCCTCGACGTAAGGGCCACCTTTGGCGGCGCGCGCCCAGCCGTTTTCGATCAACCACTGGCCGACATCCTGGTTGCCGACGCGGCATTCGGCGGTGATCAGGTCGCGGCCGCCCTCGGGTGGCACCGTGCAGACCACCGCCCGACCGCGCAGGAAGGCACGGAACGCCGTTCGCGCCCGGGTACCACACGTCCAGGACTTGCCGCCGTCGGTGCAAGTTTCGTCCTGCCTGACGATGTCGACGCCGGAAATCGCGACGGAGTAGCCCTTGGCCTCGATCACACCGGCGGCCGATGCAACCGGCTGGAACAGTTTTGTCCCGTTCCAGTCGTCGGGCATTTTCGTTTTGGGCGGCTTGGGCGGTCCGGCCAGCGCCAGCTCACTCAGCGGCGCGCGGGGCTCGACCCGTTCAAGCTCTTGCGGCTGAAGCGGCGGCGGGGCGACGACTTCGGGATCGATGGCCCTGGAATGCGCCTCTGGCACCGCCGCCTTGGGTCGCGGATTTGCTGATGTAGCAGGCGCTTGGGATTGCGCCGCGATGCCGGCCTGCGCCCGAGCCGCGACGCGCCCATTTTCGTCCTGCAGCACGGCGCGGCCACCGGCGGCAATCGCAGCCCCCATTGCCAGGATCGTCAACACCGCGGCGGCTGCATGAACCGGACGCATCGGCGGCCCCTACTGGCTTGCCCAGACAATCCGCGCCACCCATTCGACATCGCGCATCGGGATGTCGCGATCCGGGTGATCGCGATTGAGCGAGACCAGCATGATCGACTTCGCCGTCTGACGGTCCAGCACCTTGGCCATTACCTCGCCGGCATTGGTCTTGATGACGACGCGGTCGCCCTTGCGGGTGGCGGCGCCCGGCTCGACGATCAACACGTCGCCGTTGCGGTAGAGCGGCAACATGGAATCGCCCTGGACCTGCAGCGCATAGGAGGTATCGGTCGCCCGTGCCGGAAGCTCGATCAGGTCCCAACCCTGCCCCACGGGAAAGCCGGCATCGTCGAAGAAGCCGCCGGCGCCGGCCTGGGCGAAGCCGAGCAGCGGCACTGATGACGTCTGTGCCGGCAGAGATCCGGGAACGGTCTTGCCCCGGCCTTCGACCAGTCCGGTGAATTCGTCGAGCGAGGCGCCGGTCGCCTCGATGATCTTGGCCAGCGACTCGGTCGACGGCCAGCGCGGCCGCCCGTCCGAGGACAGCCGCTTCGACTTGTTGAAGGCGGTCGAATCGAGGCCCGCGCGTCTCGCCAGCCCCGAGGCCGAGAGCGAATAGCGCTCGGCGAGAGCATCGATTGCGGCCCATACGCGGTCATGCGAGAGCACTTTTGCTCTCCTTCCGAACAGGAAAAAATACCTTCTCCGTTCTAACCGGTGGCCGTGATTTTGTCCACCACCGAAGGCGGCGTCACGCCGCCTTCTTGGCCTCGCTCCTGGCATAGGGATCAAAGCGTTCGTAGAAAGTCTCGCCCTTCTCGGCCATGTCGAGCAGGAGCTTCGGCGCCTTGAACTCGCCGCCGTACTTCTTCTGAAGACCCTTGGCGATCTTGACGAATTTCTTCGCGCCGATGCCGTCGATGTAGGACAGCACGCCGCCGGTAAAGGGCGCGAATCCGAAGGCGAGGATCGAGCCGACATCGGCCTCGCGCGGATCGGTGACGATGCCCTCCTCAATCACCCGGGCCGCCTCCAACGCGATGGTGACCAGGAGCCGCTGCTTCAGTTCCCCATAATCGACCTCTTCGGGCGCCAACTGCGGATAGAGATCCTTCAGGCCCGGCCACAGCTTCTTCTTGGCAGGCTTTTGCGGATAATCGTAAAAGCCCTTGCCGTTCTTGCGGCCGAAGCGGCCATGCGTGTCGACCAGCGTGTTGATCAACGCCATCTGCTTCGGGTCGACCGCCTTGTCGCCGAGATCGCGCATGGTCTGCTTCATGATCTTCTGCGCGAGGTCGATCGCCGTTTCGTCCGTCAGCGCCAAGGGGCCGACCGGCATGCCGGCGGCCTTCGCCGCATTCTCGATCATCGGCGCCGGAACGCCCTCGATCAGCATCTTGTAGGCTTCCGACATGTAGCGCAGCACGCAGCGGTTGACGTAGAAGCCGCGCGTGTCGTTGACGACGATTGGCGTCTTCTTGATGGCGCGGACGAAGTCGATCGCGGTGGCCAGCGCCCTGTCGCCCGTCTTCTTGCCCAAAATGATTTCGACCAGCATCATCTTGTCGACCGGCGAGAAGAAATGGATGCCGATGAAGTTCTTTGGCCGCGCCGAATTCTTCGCCAGCGACGTGATCGGGATGGTGGACGTGTTCGACGCAAAGACCGCCGCCGACTTCAGCACGGCCTCCGCCTTTTCGGTGGCGTCCTTCTTGACGCCCGAATCCTCGAATACCGCCTCGACCACCAGGTCGCAGCCTGTGAGGTCGGCATAGTCCGCCGTCGGCGTGATCAGCGACAGCAGCCTGTCCTTGTCCTCCGGCTTGGCACGGCCCTTCCTGACCTGATCCGAGATCAGGCTGTCCGAATGCGCCTTGCCCTTGGCGGCAGCGTCCATGTCGCGGTCGAGCAGCACCACCGGAATGCCGGCCTTGGCGGTGACATAGGCGATGCCGGCGCCCATGAAGCCGGCGCCGAGCACGCCGATCTTCTTGAACTTGGTTTCCGGCAAGCCGGCCGGGCGGCGCGCGCCCTTGTTCAGTTCCTGCAGCGACACGAACAGCGAGCGGATCATCGCCGCCGCTTCCCTGGTCTGCATGATCTCGGTGAAATAACGCTGCTCGATGCGCAAACCGGTGTCGAACGGCACCAGCAGGCCTTCATAGACGCATTTCAGGATGGCCGCGGCAGCCGGATAGTTGCCATAGGTCTCGCGACGCAAGATGGCGATTGCCGGTGGCCACAGATTGGCGCCGGCCACCGAATAGACCGGGCCGCCGGGCAGCTTGAAGCCCTTCTCGTCCCACGGCGCCACTGGCTTCAAGCCATTTTTGATCATGGCTTTGGCGGTTTCGACCAGCTTCGTCGGTTCGGCAATCTCATGGATCAGGCCCATCGACTTGGCCTTCTGCGGCGACAGCGTCTGGCCGGAAGTCAGCATCTGCAGCGCCTGCTGCTGGTCGGTCAGCCGCGGCACGCGCTGAGTGCCGCCGGCACCGGGGAAGATGCCGATCTTCACTTCGGGGAGCGCCATCTTGACCTTGTCGGAATCGGCCGCGACACGGCCATGGCAAGCGAGCGACAGCTCGAACGCGCCGCCCATGCAGGTGCCGTTGATCGCCGATACCCACGGCTTGCCTGAGGTCTCCAGCTTGCGGAACAGGCCGGTCATGTAGCCGGCATTGTCGAACAATGCCTTGGTCGCCTTGTCCAGGTCCTTGGCTTTATCGGCTGCGAACTTCGACAGCATCTTCTGCAGCATGGTGATGTCGGCACCGCCGGAGAACGTGTCCTTGCCGGAGGTGATCACCGCCCCCTTTATCGACGCGTCGCTCGCCACCTTGTCGACGATGGCGTTCAGCTCCAGCATCGCCTCTTCGGTGAAGACGTTCATCGAGCGGTCGGGCATGTCCCAGGTGACCAGCGCGATGCCATCGGCGTCAATGTCGAGGGTGAAATTGGTGTAGCTCATCGGTCTCTCTCCCGTCAGACGCGTTCGATGATCGTTGCGGTGCCCATGCCGGCGCCGATGCAGAGCGTCACCAGCGCGGTGTTCAGGTCGCGGCGCTCCAGTTCGTCCAGCACCGTTCCGAAGATCATCGCGCCGGTTGCGCCGAGCGGATGGCCCATGGCGATGGCGCCGCCATTGACGTTGATCCTGTCGTGCGAAATGTCGAAAGCCTGCATGTAGCGCAGCACCACCGAGGCGAACGCCTCGTTGAGCTCGAACAGATCGATGTCCGACAGCTTCATCCTGGCGCGCTTCAGCAGCTTCTCGGTCACGTCGACCGGACCGGTCAGCATCAGCACCGGTTCCGAACCGATATTGGCGAATGCACGGATGCGAGCGCGCGGCTTCAGGTCGAGCGACTTTCCAGCCTTCTTCGAGCCGAGCAGAACCGCCGCCGCGCCGTCGACGATGCCGGACGAATTGCCGGCGTGGTGGACGTGATTGACCTCCTCCACCTCGGGATGCTTCTGCACCGCGACGGCATCGAAGCCGCCCATTTCGCCGGGCATGACGAAAGACGGGTTGAGGGCCGCCAGCGACTGCATATCGGTCGAAGGCCGCATGTGCTCATCGTGGTCGAGGATGGTCAGGCCGTTCTGGTCCTTGATCGAGATCACCGAATTCTTGAAGCGGCCTTCGCCCCAGGCTTTGGCGGCGCGCTTCTGGCTTTCGACCGCATAGGCGTCGACGTCGTCGCGCGAAAAGCCGTACTTCGTGGCGATCAGATCGGCCGAGATGCCCTGCGGCACAAACCAGCCCGGCAGGCCGACCGAGGGGTCCATGAACCAGGCGCCGCCGGATGCGCCCATGCCGACGCGCGACATCGATTCGACGCCGCCGGCGATGACGATCTCGTCGGCGCCTTGCGCGATCTTGGCGGCGCCGAAATTGATGGCGTCCAGGCCAGAGGCGCAGAAACGCGAGATCTGCATGCCGGGCGCTTTCGTGTCGTAACCGGCCTCGAAGGCGGCGGCGCGCGGAATGACAGAGCCCGCCTCGCCGACCGGATCGACGCAGCCGAAGATGATGTCGTCGACGGCGCCGGTGTCCAGCCCATTGCGGTCACGGATCGCCTCAAGCACCTTGGCGCCGAGCCGCACCGCCGGCACCTCGTGCAGCGAGCCATCCTTCTTGCCCCTGCCGCGCGGCGTGCGCACGGCGTCATAGACATAAGCTTCGGCCATTTTCCTGCTCCTTGGTTTGCTGAAAGTCTCTCAGAGAGAGCGCCCGATCAGCAATTTCATGATCTCGTTGGTGCCGCCGTAGATGCGCTGGACGCGGGCGTCGCGGAACATGCGGGCGATCGGATACTCATTCATGTAGCCATAGCCGCCATGCAATTGAAGGCATTCGTCGACGACTTTTCCCTGCAGGTCGGACAGCCAGTATTTGGCCATCGAGGCCGTCACCGGGTCGAGACCACCATCGATATGGCGAGCGACGCAGTCATTGTAGAAGACCCGGCCGATGGTCGCCTCGGTCTTCAGTTCGGCCAGCTTGAACTGGGTGTTCTGGAAATCGATAATCGCCTTGCCGAAGGCCTTGCGCTCCTTGACGTAGTCGATGGTCAACGCCAGCGCCCGTTCGACCATGGCGATGGCGCCAGTGCCGATCTGCAGCCGCTCCTGCGGCAATTGCTGCATCAACTGGACGAAGCCCTGGCCTTCCTCGTGGCCGAGCAGATTGGAGGTCGGCACGCGCATATCGTTGAAGAACAGTTCCGACGTGTCGTTGGCCTTGAGCCCGATCTTGTCGAGGTTGCGGCCGCGCTCGAACCCTTCCACCACGTCGGTCTCGACGACGATCAGCGAGGTGCCCTTGGCGCCCTTCTCCGGATCGGTCTTGGTGACGATTATGATGAAATTGGCGAGCTGGCCGTTGGTTATGAAGGTCTTCGAGCCGTTGACCTTGTATTGGTTGCCGTCCTGCTCGGCGCGCGTCTTGACGCCTTGCAGGTCGGAGCCGGCGCCGGGCTCGGTCATGGCGATGGCGCCGATCAGCTCGCCGGTGGCCAGTTTCGGCAGCCACTTCTTCTTCTGCTCCTCCGAGCCGTAGTGGAGGATGTAAGGGGCGACGATCGAATTGTGCAGGCCGATGCCAAAACCGTCGACGCCGACATGGCCGATCGCCTCGATGATGGCGCTCTCATGCGCGAACGTCCCGCCCGAACCGCCATATTCCTCCGGCATCGAGGCACAGAGCAGACCGGCCGCGCCCGCCTTCAGCCAGCTCTCGCGGTCGACCATCTCGTTCTTCTCGAACTCGTCATAGCGCGGCGCGATCTCTTCCGACATGAAGCGGTGCGCCATGTCGTAGAGCATGCCGACCTCGTCCGCCGCCCAGGCAGGTTTGGGAAGGCCAAGGATTTCGGCGGGGTTGGTCATGCTGTTTCTCCCTTGCGCCGACGTCCCCCTCCCCCTTGAGGGGAGGGAAAATCGAGCTTAGAACGCTTCCGCCGGCAGTGCCATCAATGTATCGGCGCCGCTGGAGATGCGGGCGAGGTGCGCCGACGTTTCCGGCATGATCCGCTCCATGAAGAAGCGCGCCGTCACCAGCTTGCTGCCGTAGAAGGCCGAAGAACCATTGGCGCCATTCTCCAATCTCGCCCCGGCTGCCTTGGCCATCTGCGCCCACATATAGCCCAGCGCCACCAGGCCGAAGAGATGCATGTAGTCGGTCGAGGCGGCGCCGGCGTTATCGGGCTTGGCCATGCCGTTCTGCATCAGCCACATCGTCGCCGCCTGCAGATCGTTGAGGCCCTTCTTCAGCGCCTTGGTGAAGGGCGCCATCTTCTCGTCAGTGCGGTTCTCCTCGCAGAATTCGCCGACCTCCTTGAAGAAGGCCTGCACGGCACGGCCGCCATTCAAGGCCAGCTTGCGGCCGACGAGGTCGAGCGCCTGGATGCCGTTGGCACCCTCGTAGATCATGGCGATGCGGGCATCGCGCACGAACTGGCTCATGCCGTGCTCTTCGATATAGCCGTGCCCGCCGAACACTTGCTGCGCCATCACCGCGTGGTCGAAACCCTTGTCGGTGAGCACGCCCTTGACCACCGGCGTCATCAGCCCGGTGTAGTCGTCGGCGGCCTGGCGGTCCTTGTCGTCATTGGCGCGGTGGGCGATATCGGACTTGATCGCCGTCCACAGCGCCAGCGCGCGACCGGCCTCGTTGAAGGCCTTCATAGTCATCAGGCTGCGGCGGATATCGGGGTGGACGATGATCGGGTCGGCCTTCTTGTCCGGCGCCTTCGGCCCAGACAGCGAGCGTCCCTGCAGGCGATCCTTGGCATAGGACACAGCGTTCTGGTAGGCGACCTCCGACACAGAAAGCCCCTGCAGGCCGACGCCGAGCCTCGCTTCATTCATCATCGTGAACATGGCTTTCAGCCCGCCATTCGTCTCGCCAAGCAGCGTGCCTTGTGCCTCGTCATAATTCATGACGCAGGTCGAATTGCCATGGATGCCCATCTTCTCCTCGATCGAGCCGCAGGAGACGGTGTTCTTCTCGCCGGGATTGCCTGACGCATCGAGCTTGAGCTTCGGCACGATGAACAGCGAAATGCCCTTCACGCCTTCCGGCTCGCCCTCGATGCGGGCCAGCACCAGGTGGACGATGTTGTCCGCCATGTCGTGCTCACCGGCCGATATGAAGATCTTCTGGCCTGAGATCCTGTAAGTGCCGTCGCCATTGGGAACCGCCCTGGTGCGCAGCAGGCCGAGATCGGTGCCGCAATGCGGCTCGGTCAGGTTCATGGTGCCGGTCCAGACGCCTTCGACCAGCTTCGGCAACCAGAGCGCCTTTTGCTCGTCGGTGCCATGGGTAATGATCGCGGCGATCGCGCCCTGCGTCAGGCCGGGGTACATCATCAGCGACATGTTGGCCGAAATCATATATTCGGAAACAGCGGTATGCACCGCGTAAGGCAGACCCTGGCCGCCAAATTCGACGGGTGCGGCCAGCCCCAACCAGCCGCCCTCGCGGTATTGTTCGAAGGCCTCCTTGAAGCCTTTCGGCGTCGTCACCGAACCGTCGCCATGGCGCACGCAGCCTTCCATGTCGCCGACGCGGTTCAGCGGCTGCATGACATTTTCAGCGAGCTTGGCGCCCTCGGCGAGGATGGCCTCGACCACGTCCGGCGTCGCGTCGGAAAATCCGGGAAGATTGGGATAGCGCTGGTAGCCCAGCACTTCTTTCAGCACAAACAGCGTGTCCTGGACCGGCGCCCTGTAGATCGGCATGCATTTCCTCCACCATGCGGCCTTGGCCCCGAATCCCCCAATGTGAAGTCAGACGGGCATGCGGACCAATGTTCAGGTCGGAATAGCAAAAGTTGACGTTTGCGTAAACGTCAACTTTTTGATGCGACAAATTATCCCCGCCACTCGCTCATAGCGTAACGGCGCTGGCCGTAGCCAGTCCGAACAGATTGAAAGATATTCGTCCCCGACGCAGCCGCAAGACAAAGGGAAGAGCCGCGCAGCCAAGGCCCACGCGGCTCTCTCCCAGAAGGCCGTTCACCGGAAGCGGGCGGAGAATTACCCGGCGACGCTGGCCTGCGGCGCCGAGCGTTCGCTCAGCATCTGACGCACCGCCGCCATCGAGTTGCTCAACTCGTTGATGGCATCGTCGATCAGAGCCCGCTGCTTCTGCAGGCGGGCAAGCTGCTTCTCCGACTTGTCGAGCGTCAGTCGCAACTGCTTGGTGTTGGAACCGCTGGGGTCGTAGAGGTCCATCATTTGCTTGACGTCGCGCAGCGAGAACCCGACCTTGCGGCCGAGCAGGATCAGCTTCAGCCGCGCCTTGTCGCGGCGCGTGTAGAGACGGGTCGAGCCGTCGCGCTGCGGATTGAGAAGGCCCTTGTCCTCGTAGAAACGCAGCGTACGCAGCGTTACTCCGTATTTCTTGGCCATCTCGCCGATGCGGACAAGATCCTCGCCGGCTTTATCGGACATGTCATTGGTATTGGCCGCGGCTTCGCCGGGCGAAACAAGTTTCATGGTCACTGGCTTCCCCATCTGGTGGCGCCGCGGTCCTGGACCGTGCGTCGCCTGAGTCGAAGCGGGGGCGTGCTTCCACTCGTGGTTTCAACAAACAAAATCGCAAACGGCACGATCTGCACCCTTACGTTTACGTCAATTGTATACCGATAGCCGCCTCACGAAGCAAGGGCGACGTGCGGGAGGAACTTTTTGCCGCATCCTCCAGCGCACGGCTCGGCCGCGCTTCAGGCGCTCGTCAACATCGTTGTAACTTCTTAAGCTTGGTTAACGCGTTGTTTACCACGTTGGGCGAAATGTGCGCATGTCGGTTCCCCGTGTTTATCCTGTAGCGAATTTTTCACGGTTTTTCGGAGTCCACCGCAGCAAAACCGCGGCCGCCTTCGTTTCCGGCAGGACTTTGGGAACACTGGTCATAAAGCCAGCAGTGAAACTGAACGGGCGCATCGATGAACAGCAAGCGGTCCTATCTCGATACACTCAACGCCGGCCGGCAGCGCAGGCCGCACACCACGCTTGAACAGCTCAACCGTTCCCTGGAAACGCTGGAGCAGCGGCTGGAGCGGACGCGCGAGGACCTGAGCGAACGTCCCGATCCGCGCCGGCTGAGCGCGGAGCCACGCTATGCCAGCGCACGGCCCTATGAGGATCCGCGCCCGGCGCAGCCGCCGAAAAGCCCGGCGCCAGCCGCCTTCGACCAGAATTACCAGGCGATCGCCCGCGACATCGACCGTGTGCGCGGCCAGGAAGACGGCGTCGCCGTGGTCGGCAAGATCGCCGGCGAATTGCGCGGCCTGCGCGAGGAACTGCGCCACCAGATGACCGCCGGCCTGCAGCGCGAATTCGAAGCGCTGCGCGACGACATCGAGCGGGCTTTCCAGGCAAGTACCCAGCCGGGTGGCCAATCGGCAGGAGGCAGAGGCAGCGCCGAACTCGGCGTCGAGTTCGAGCGGCTTTCCGGCGCCATCCAGTCCCTGGCCGAAAAGAGCGACGACAGAAGCGTCAACATGCTCCGGCTCGACCTGGAGCAGGTCAAGGCCGCGCTCGACACATTGGCGCGCGAGGAGAGCGTGCAGGCGGTCGGCCGCCGCTGGGACGAGTTCAACCGCCGCTGGACCGCGTTCGAGGATCGTGTCGATGCCGATCAGCGACAGCGGTCGGACGCACCCGGTCTTTCGATGCTGACCGAACGGCTTGAACAGATCAGCAATGCCGTCAACAATCTGCCGGAATCGCTGTCGCTGCGTTCGCTCGAAGAGAAGGTCCGCACGCTTGCCAGCGCGGTCGAGCATTTCGCCCGCCAGCAGGACAGTCTCGGCAGCAGCACATTGGCAATGATCGACGAGCGGCTGGACGAGATTTCCCGCGCCATCGTCGCCTCGACCGTCGCCGCGCAGGCCAATTCATTCGACCCCGAAGCATTCGAGCGTATCGAGAAGCGGATCGCCTCGCTTGCCGAACAGATCGAGGAAGTGACGCAAGTCCACCCCAGCGGCGAGATCATCGACCGCCTCAACATGCTGTCGAGCCGGGTCGACGATCTTGCCAACCGGGCCAATTTGCCTGAGCAGGCGATGGAGCGTCTCGACAAGCAGATCGCGCTTATTGCCGACAAGATCGACCGGGCGCCTGCCATGCCGGACGCCGACTATATCTTCCAGGGGCTGGAACAGCGTTTCGACGTGCTGTCCGGCATGATGGAGCGCCGCCAGGGCGACGCGATCGAACAGGGCAACGTGCTGTTTCGCGATCTCGAGCGCCGGCTGGACGAAGTTGCCGACAGGCTGGACCAGCGCATGCCGCAGATCGACGGGGCCGGCATCATGGACGCCCTCGACGCCCGCTTCAGCGCGCTGGCCAAGCGCTTGGAGACGCGCGTTCCCGATCACGCAGGTGAAGCCGCGATCCGTGGCCTGGAAAGCCGGCTCGAAGACATTTCAATCCGGCTGGATTCATCGGCGGCACAAGTCGCCGGTATCGACCCGGCCCTGATCCGCAGCCTGGAAGCGCAGGTCGCGGGCCTGTCGGCGCACCTTTCGAAACCCGGCGCGCCACTGCCGGAATTGGAGGATATCAGCCCTCGTCTCAACGAAATCGAGAAGTCGCTGGCTGGCACCCGCGATTCCATCCTCAGCGCGGCGCGCGAGGCAGCCGAGAGCGCCGTCCGTTCGTTGGCGGGCTCCAGTGCCAACACGGCGGCCGTCTCTGGCCTCGCCCAGGATCTGAAGACACTCGAAGCACTGACGCGCCGTTCCGACGAGCGCAATTCGAGGACCTTCGAAGCCATCCACGACACGCTGCTCAAGATCGTCGACCGGCTGGGCTCGCTGGAAACCGGCGAGCCGACCGACGCTGTGAGCGAACTTCTGAATACGCAGCCGGCCGAGCCGGACAGCTGGCGCGGCGTGCGATCGTCAAAGATGGCCGTACGTGACGCGCCGTCCATGGACATCGACCAGCCACTGCCGCTGACGGAAGACATGGCCGACCTCGACAGCCATGTCTCTGCCATGATCAGCGATGACTCAAGTTCGCCTAGCGAACCGGGCACGCGCACGCCTGCCGAAGCCGCCGCGGCCGCGGCCATGGCGGCGCTTGGCTCGGACACGGCGGAAAAAAGCCAGCCGACCGGCGGCCGGAAGTCGATGCTCGGCGGACTGGCGCGCGCCTTCAAGGCCAAGAAGGAGACGATCGTTCCGCCGCTTGCCGGCTCCGCGCCTGATGTCGAGATACCGATTGCCGATCTCGACGAGCCGCTGGACCCGAAGGTTGCCAACCGGCCGCTGGAGCCCGGCTCCGGCCCACCTGACCTCAACGCCATCATGAAGCGCGTGCGCGACGAACGCGGCCCGCCCGGCAGGGCCGGCAATGCCGACGCATCGAAATCCGACTTCATCGCCGCTGCCAGGCGCGCGGCGCAAGCGGCCGCTGCCGAGGCCGACGCTCTCAAGCGGCAATCGACGATGAGGGGGCCGGTAAAGGCGCTCAGGATCGGCGACTTGCTCAAGGCGCGACGCAAGCCGATTCTGATGGCAGCCGCCGCGGTCATGCTGGCGCTCGCCGGCCTGCAATTGGGCAAGGCCTTTGTCTCCGACCCGGTCGATATTGCCAGCAACGACACGGCACCGATGGCGGCCGCGCAGCCAGCGGAAAGCGCATCGATCGGTACCGTCAACGAGCCGAAGACGGACACAGAAACTGCAGGGGATAGCGCACCAGACCACGCTGTCCGGCAGGCAGAGCCATCCGAATCGGTAGCCGAGGACGACATGCCGGCGCAGGCCGCCATCGTCACGCCGTCATATGGCGAAAGATCGGCGGATGCCGAAACGCCGACCGACTCAGGGTCCGCGGCCGAGCCTGTTCCTGAGCCAATGGCTTCAACGACGTCGCCCGATCCGGCGGCGGCGAACGTGACAGCATCGGCACCTGCGGGCCCGACGGCTGCGGACGCCGAACCAATGGCCACCGCGCCGGACGCCACGCCCGCGACCCAGGACATGACCGGCACGGTCACGCCCGCGGATGCTTCGACGGCGGCGGCCACTGCCAAGATCGACATTCCAGCCGATGCCGGCCCGGCTGCCTTGCGTGACGCAGCGGCCAGCGGCGACGCCAAGGCACTGTTCGAGATCGGCTCGCGCTACGCCGAATCGCGCGGCGTCAAGCAAGACATGGCAGCGGCCGCCAAATGGTACGAGAAATCAGCCGAGCTCGGCTTCGCACCGGCGGAATACCGCATCGGCAACTTCTACGAGAAGGGCACCGGCGTCGCGCGCGACGTCAAGAAGGCGAAGACCTGGTACCAGCTCGCCGCCGCGCAGGGCAACGCCAGCGCCATGCACAACCTCGCCGTGCTCTTCGCCATGGCGGCGGACGGCGTGACCGACAATGAATCGGCCGCGCACTGGTTCCAGGCCGCCGCCGATCTCGGCGTCAAGGACAGCCAGTTCAATCTCGGCATCCTGGCGGCGAAGGGGGTCGGCATGAAGCAGAACCTCGAAGAGTCCTACAAATGGTTCGCGCTCGTCGCCAAGACCGGCGACAAGGATGCGGCGGCAAAGCGCGACGAGATCGCCAAGGCGCTCAGGCCCGAGCAGCTCGAACGCGCACGCGCCGCCACGGAACTGTGGAAGGCAAAGCCGCTCGATCCTGCGGCCAATTCGGCCGATATTCCCGAATCGTGGCAGGACGGCACGCCGCAGACGACTGCCAGCGTCGACATGAAGAAGGTCGTTCAGAACATCCAGCGCATTCTCAACAAGAACGGCTATGAGGCCGGCAATGACGACGGCGTGATGGGCCAGAAAACCAAGGATGCCATCATGGCTTTCCAGACCGACAACGACCTGAAGCCTACCGGCGCGGTCGACGAAAAGCTAGTCAAGGCGCTGCTTGCGCGCAAATAACGTCAGATGCGTCGTTTCCGCGACGCCTTGCCACACATTTGCCTGTTAACTGATTGAGTTGTTTTTTGTTTCGGCGACGTGGCGAGGTTTGACTTCGCCGCCCGGCCGGCGCAAGAACGAGACAGCTTTTTGGCGCGAATGCCCGCAACGGTTGCATTCGTCGAGAGGCAAACTGATCGAGACTGACGGGTGGGCATCTATCTCCCGATCGCGGAAATTTCCGTCAACATCTTTGTGCTGCTGGCCATGGGCGCGGCGGTGGGTTTCCTCTCGGGCATGTTCGGAGTGGGCGGCGGCTTCCTGATCACGCCGCTGCTGATCTTCTACAACATACCGCCGGCGATCGCAGTCGCCACCGGCGCCAACCAGGTCATCGCCTCCTCCTTCTCCGGCGCATTGTCGCACGTGAAGCGCGGTACGCTCGACTTCAAGCTCGGCGGTGTGCTTTTGGCCGGCGGCATCGTCGGCTCGACCGGCGGCATCTTCGTCTTTGGCTTCTTGCGCCGGCTCGGCCAGCTCGACCTGTTCATCTCGCTGCTCTATGTCGTGCTGCTCGGCACCGTCGGCGGGCTGATGCTGGTCGAGAGCGTCAATGCGCTGCGCGCCACGCGCAGCGGCGCGGCACCGGTGCTGAAGAAATCCGGCCAGCACAACTGGATTCACCGCTTGCCGCTAAAAATGCGGTTCAGGGCCTCGAAGCTGTTCGTCAGCGTCATCCCGGTGCTCGGCCTCGGCGCCGGCATCGGTTTCCTGTCGTCGATCATGGGCGTCGGCGGCGGCTTCATCATGGTGCCGGCGCTGATCTATCTCTTGAAAGTGCCGACCAACGTCGTCGTCGGCACCTCGCTGTTCCAGATCATCTTCACCTCAGCCTACACCACGCTGGTCCATGCCACCACCAACCAGACGGTCGACGTCATGCTCGCCTTCCTGTTGATGGCGGGTGGCGTCGCCGGCGCGCAATACGGTGCCAAGGCCGGCCAAAGGCTGCGCGGCGAGCAGCTCAGGGCGCTGCTGGCACTGCTGGTGCTGGCGGTTGCCTTCCGGCTCGCCATCGATCTGTTCGTGACGCCGCCCAGCCTCTATTTGCTGTCCGGCGTGGATCCGACCTGATGGCGGGTTTTAGGGCGTTCCTGGCCGTTGCCTCGCTGTCGCTGTTCGCCGCCTCGTCACCGGCAAGAGCGCAGACGCCGGTTACCGAAAACATCCAGATCGGCCTGTCCACCGACCATGTCTCAATCACCGCCGGCTTCTCCGGTGCCGACCTCACCATCTTCGGCTCATTGGAAAATGCCGACCCGCTAGTCGCCCGCCAAGGGCGCTACGACATCGTCGTCGTGCTTGAGGGTCCGGCCCGGCCGGTCGTCGTGCGCCGCAAGGACCGGGTGCTCGGCATCTGGATCAATCTGGAGTCCGAGACCTTCGAGAATGTGCCGGTGTCCTATTCGGTGGCGACGACGCGCCCGCTGCAGGACGTCACCGACCCCAACAGCTACAAGCAACTGTCGCTCGGCGCCGCCAACATCTACATGCAGCCGGCCGACGATGGCGAAAGTCCGGCGACCATCCGGGAATTCACCGCGGCGCTGCGCGAGCGCAAGACGGCGACCGGCCTCTACAGCGTGAATGTCGGCGGCGTGCAGTTCCTGTCGCAGAACCTGTTCCGCGCCACCGTCAGGCTCGCCCCCAATGTTCCGGTCGGCACCCACAAGGCCCGCGCGTTCCTGTTCAAGAGCGGCCTGTTCATCAAGGAAAGCTCCGCCCAGCTCGAAATCCGCAAGTCCGGTTTCGAACAGTCGATCTTCCGCGTCGCCCACGATTATTCGTTCCTGTATGGCGTCTTCGCGGTGTCGTTGGCCATGCTGACCGGCTGGCTCGGAAGGCTCGTCTTCCGGAAGGATTAAACTCGCTTCAAAAGGCGGTTCCCCTTTTTACGCTCGTGGGTTAGACCGCGACCCCGGCCCGGCCGAACACCGGCTGTCGCTCGCCAAATCAAAAATACAGGACTTTGCGATGCGACCAGCATTCGGCGGTATCGACTTCGGCACTTCGAATTCCACCGTCGGCGTGATCAGGGACGGGCAGCCGCAATTGGTGGCGCTGGAGGACGGCGAGGTGACGCTGCCCAGCGCGGTGTTCTTCAATTTCGAGGACAACCGCACCTACTTTGGGCGCCGCGCCATCGCCAACTATACCGACAGTGTCGAAGGTCGCCTGATGCGCTCGCTGAAGAGCGTACTCGGCGGTACGCTGGTCCATGAAAAGACGCGCATCAAAACCCGATCGATCGCCTTCACCGAGATCATCGGTCTGTTCGTCGGCCACCTCAGGAAAAGGCTGGAAGAGGATGCGGACGATACGGTTGAAAGCGTGGTGCTTGGTCGTCCCGTGCAGTTCGTCGACGACGATGCCGAGGCCGATGCCAAGGCCGAAGGTGAACTCGAAAACGCCGCCCGCACCCAGGGCTTCAAGCATATCGCCTTCCAGTTCGAGCCGATCGCGGCGGCGCTCGACTACGAGCAGAAGGTGACGGGCGAAGAGCTGGCGCTGATCGTCGACATGGGCGGCGGCACGTCCGACTTCACGATCGTGCGGGTCTCGCCGCAGCGCGCCCGCTCCCTCGATCGCAAGGACGACATTCTGGCCAGCCGAGGCATCCACATCGGCGGCACCGACTTCGACCGGCTGTTGAGCATCGCCCATGTGATGCCGCAGCTCGGCTACCTCTCGCCGACCAAGGACGGCAAGCGCTACTTGCCGGCCAGCTACTTCATCGACCTGGCGACATGGCAGCGCATCAACCTGGTCTACACCGCCCGGGCGATGACGCATCTGCGCCAGATCCGCTACGAGGCGGAACGCGCCGACCTGGTCGACCGCTTCATCGACATCGTCGAGCATCGTTACGGGCACGCGCTGGCCGCTTTGGTCGAGAGGGCCAAGATCGCGCTGACGCAGCAATCGTCCGCCGAGGTGATGGTCGCGCTGACGGGAGCGAAGTTCGCGGCAGAAATTTCGCGCGCCGGGCTCGAGGCCACGATCGCCAGGGAAATCGAACGGGTGGCCGCGACGGTTGGTGAGACGATCCGCGACGCGCAGGTGAAACCGTCCGACATCACCGCAGTGTTCCTGACCGGCGGATCGACCGCCATCCCGCTGGCAAGGCAGCAGATATTGGCCCTGGTGCCGCAGGCGTCGGTCATCGAAGGTGATATGTTCGGCTCGGTCGGGCTTGGCCTGGCGCTCGATGCGCAGCGGAAATTCGGTTGACCCGGCCTACCCGCGGACGGTCTCGCCGGCCCTCGCGCCCAGATGCGCCTTGAGCGCCATCTGGGCCAGACTTGCCTGCCGGTCACGATGCGTGATCATGGCGAAATCGCGCTTTGGCAGATCGATCGGCACGGCTCGCAGGCTGCCCTCGGCGACCGCGCGTTCGACAACGAGCTCCGAAATGATGGTGGCGCCGGCGCCGGCCTCGACCGCCTGACGGACCGCCTCGTTGCTCGGCAGCACCAGGAATATCCGCAGCTCTGCGAACGGTATCCCTTCGCGGCGGGCAAGATCTTCCAGCACCTCGCGCGTGCCTGATCCGCCTTCCCTGATGATCCAGCGGAGTTCCCTGATATCGGGATGCCCGCGCGAGACTTCGGCGATCTCGGGATGCGAATGCGCCACGACCAGCATCAGGCGATCCACATCGACCTTGGCGCGCCGCAATATGTCCGATTCGGTGCGCCCCTCGACCAGGCCAAAATCAGCCGTACCGTCGAGTACGGTGGTCTCAACCTGCCTGGTGTTGCCGATGGTCACGCTCAGCCTGACGGCGGGATAGGCCTCGTGGAAGGAGGCCAGCCGGCGCGGCAGCCAGTAGCTGGCGATGGTCTGGCTGGCGGCGATGGAAAGGCTGCCGGTGATCGTCTGCGAGACGTGCTCCAGCACGTCGTGGGCGGCAGCCGCCCGTTCGAGCACGGCCTTCGCCTCGGGCAGAAACCTGCGCCCGGTCTGCGCCAGTTCGATGTTGCGACCGACCCGGTTGAACAGCTGGACGCCATGCTGCTGTTCGAGCGAGCGGATGGCGGCCGAGGCGGCCGATTGGGAAATGCCCAGCAGTTCGGCCGCCTTGGTCATGTGTCCTCGTTCGGCGACGGCAACGAATATCCGCAGTTGGTCCAGGGTCATGCGGAGAATTAAGAAACAAGTTCGATTGGAATTACAAGAGCAACTTGTTAGACAGATCGATTGCTTTGTTCTAATTTTCCCCGCGGAGTTGGAAAAAAATCGCGGCCAACCTGCAATGGGTAGAAAAGTGATCGGGCGGTTCAAATCCTTGTTTGCCCATTGGACCCGCGGTCTGCGGCGTCGGCTTGCCGGCGACCGTTATCATCCGGAAGAACACTACATGCGCGGCCCCCGGGCCGAAGACGAGAGCCAAATTCGCAGACCGCAAAAGCGCCGAATCATGAACCACGGACCGCTGCGCGGCGCCAATTCCGCACCGTCCCAACGGTCGCTTGCCAACACCCGCGCGCCCGACGAGGGTGATGGCGTCGATACCTCGCCTGATGTCTCCGACAGCATCGCCAAGACCACCTGCTACATGTGCGCCTGCCGCTGCGGTATCGACGTCCACATCAAGGACGGCAAGGTCCGCTACATCAACGGCAACAAGGACCATCCGGTCAATCGCGGCGTGCTGTGCGGCAAAGGCAGCGCCGGCATCATGCAGCACTACAGTCCGGCCAGGTTGAAGAAACCATTGCTGCGCAGCGGTCCGCGCGGCTCGGGAGAGTTTCGCGAGATCGAGTGGGAGGAGGCTCTCTCGATCGCGACGGAACGGCTTTCGAAAATCCGTCGCACCGACCCGAAGAAACTCGCCTTCTTCACCGGCCGCGACCAGTCGCAATCGTTGACCGGCTGGTGGGCGAGCCAGTTCGGCACGCCGAATTTCGCCGCCCATGGCGGCTTCTGCTCGGTCAACATGGCGGCCGGCGGGCTCTATACGATCGGCGGCTCGTTCTGGGAGTTCGGCGAACCCGACTGGGACAACACCAAATACTTCATGCTGTTCGGCGTCGCCGAGGACCATGATTCCAATCCGATCAAGATCGGCCTTGGCAAGCTCAAGGCGCGCGGCGCCAAGGTGGTCTCGATCAATCCATGCCGCACCGGCTACAACGCCATTGCCGATGACTGGATCGGCATCCGGCCCGGCACCGACGGCCTGTTCGTGTTTGCTCTCATCCATGAACTGCTGAAGGCCGGCCGCGTCGATCTCGATTATTTGCTGCGCTACACCAACGCCCATGTCCTCGTCATCCAGGAGCCGGGTGCAGCAGATGACGGGCTGTTCGCACGCGACAGCGGCGGCAATCCGCTGGCTTGGGACAGGCTGGCTAAAGTCTCCGTCAGCGCCACCGATACCGATGCAAAGCCGGCGCTGACCGGCAATTTCCAGGTCGATGGCCGCCGCTGCGTTCCGGTCTTCCAGCTTATTGCCGACCGCTATCTGCAGGAGAGCTATTCTGCCGATGCGGTCGCCGAACGCTGCGGCGTTGCGGCCGACATCATCCGCCGCATCGCCGCCGAACTGGCGCATGTCGCCTTCGAGCAGGCGATCGAACTGCCGGTGGCGTGGACCGACTGGGCCGGCCGCCGACACGAGACGATCAAGGGCCGGCCGGTGTCGATGCACGCGATGCGCGGCATCTCGGCCCATTCAAACGGTTTTCACACCTGCCGCGCCATCCACCTGCTCCAAGTACTCCTGGGTACGGTGGACGTGCCCGGCGGGTTTCGCTTCAAGCCGCCTTATCCGCGGTCGGCGCCGCCGGGGCCGAAGCCGGCGGGCAAGGACGTCAGGCCGATGACGCCGCTCGAAGGCATGCCGCTCGGTTTCGTCTGCGGCCCGGACGATCTGCTGGTCGATGACGCCGGCACGCCAATCCGTATCGACAAGGCCTATTCCTGGGATGCGCCGCTGGCAGCACACGGGCTCATGCACACGGTCATCCGTAACGCCTGGGCCGGCGATCCCTACAGGATCGACACGCTGTTCATGTACATGTCCAACATGGCCTGGAACTCGTCGATGAATACCGTCGAGACGATGGCGATGCTGACCGACATGGATGCGTCAGGCGAGTACAGGATCCCGTTCATCATCTATTCCGACGCCTATTATTCCGAGACCGTGCCGTTCGCCGATCTCGTGCTTCCCGACACGACCTATCTCGAGCGTCATGACTGCATCAGCCTGCTCGACCGGCCGATCAGCCACGCCGATGGACCGGGTGACGCCATCCGCCATCCGGTTGTCGAGCCGGACCGCGACGTGCGGGCGTTCCAGACGGTGCTGATCGAGCTCGGCGCGCGGCTCGGCCTGCCCGGCTTCGTCGACGACGACGGCTCGGCCAAATACCGCGACTATGCCGATTACATCGTCAATCATGAGCGCAGGCCAGGCATCGGCCCGCTCGCCGGCTGGCGCGGCAAGGACGGAACCTCGATCGGCAAGGGCGAGGCCAATCCCGACCAGCTTCAGCGCTACATCGACAATGGCGGCTTCTGGCACCAGGATTTTGCCGACGACCAGCGCTACTACAAGATGGCCAACCGCTCCTATCTCGAGTTTGCCGAGACTATGGGTTTTATCCCGAAGGCCGAGCCGATCGTGTTCCAGCTCTATTCGGAACCAATCCAGCGGTTTCGCCTCGCCGCGCGCGGCCATGGCCGGGTGCTGCCGCCGGAGGCGGAGCGCAGCCGCATCGAAACCTATATGGACCCGTTGCCGTTCTGGTACACGCCCTTCGAGGAGGCGGTTGTCGACGTTGAGAAATACCCTCTGCATGCGCTGACGCAGCGGCCGATGCACATGTATCATTCCTGGGGCTCGCAGAACGCCTGGCTCAGGCAGATCACCAGCCAGAACCGGCTGTTCGTGCACAGCCAAACCGCCGCCGGCCTCGGGCTTGCCGATGACGACTGGGTTTGGATCGAGAGCATCAACGGCAGGGTCAAGGGACAGATCAAGCTGGTCGACGGGGTCAACGCCGACACGGTGTGGACCTGGAACGCGATCGGCAAGCGGCGCGGCAGCTGGGGCCTGAAGGACGACGCGGCCGAATCCAACCGCGGCTTCCTGCTCAACCACATCATCGGCGACCAGACTTCTGCCGATGCGAACGGCAAGCGCTACTCGAATTCCGATCCGGTCACCGGCCAGGCGGCATGGTTCGACCTGCGCGTCCGCATCGTCAAATGCGCGGCTGAAGAAGCCGGCTTCACCGAGCCGCAGTTCGAGCGCTTCCGGCAGCCACCGCATTTCAAACCCTCGCCCGACAAGCTCAGTTTTGGCGCCGAGTTTCGCCGGGCAAGAGAAGCTTCCAGACCATGACCTGCCTTCCCGCCCATACCGACAAAAAGCTCGGCCTGGTCATCGACCTCGACACCTGCGTCGGTTGCCAGGCCTGCGTTACCGCCTGCAAGGAATGGAACACCGGCGGCCACATGGCGCCGCTGACCGACATCGATCCCTATGGCGGCGATGCCGATGGGGTCTGGTTCAACCGCGTGCACAGCTATGAGCACATGACGGAGATGGGTGGGCGCACGGTCAATTTCCCACGCTCCTGCCTGCATTGCGAGACACCGGCCTGCGTCACCGTCTGCCCGACCGGCGCCTCCTACAAACGGGCCTCGGACGGCATCGTGCTGGTCGACGAAGACAAGTGCATCGGCTGCAAATTATGCAGCTGGGCCTGCCCCTATGGCGCGCGCGAATTCGACACCGATGTCGGCGTGATGAAGAAGTGCACGCTGTGCGTCGACCGCATCTACAACGACAATCTGGCGGAAGAAGACCGCGTGCCGGCCTGCGTCGCCGCCTGTCCGACCAGCGCGCGGCACTTTGGCGATCTCGGCGACCCGGCATCGGCGATCTCGCAACTAGTGGCCGAACGCGGCGGCGTCGACCTGATGCCCGAACTCGGCTATCACCCGACCAACAAATATTTGCCGCCGCGCGCCCACACGCCGCGCGCTGCATCGGTGCCGGCGCCGAGGCTCGAACCGGTGCGGGCTGAAGGCGGTTTCCTCGGCTGGGTCGACCGCATGCTTTCGCATTGATCAGCATCCATGCATCCAGCCTTCTCCGTCGTCTTCTTCACCACTGCCACGGGCGCCGGTTACGGCCTGCTCGCGCTGCTCGGCGTGCTAGCCGGACAAGGATTTGTCCCGCCTGACTTCTGGCTCGGCCTCGTCGGCATGGGGCTGGCTCTCGGCCTGATCTCGGTCGGCCTGTTGTCGTCGGCCGGCCATCTCGGCCGACCAGAACGCGCCTGGAGAGCATTCTCGCAATGGCGCAGCTCATGGCTGTCGCGCGAAGGCGTTGCCTCGGTCGCGACCTTCGTGCCGACGGGATTGTTCGCCGTCGGCTGGCTGTTCCTCG
Source organism: Mesorhizobium sp. WSM2561 (assembly GCF_000513915.1). Lineage (NCBI taxonomy): Bacteria > Pseudomonadati > Pseudomonadota > Alphaproteobacteria > Hyphomicrobiales > Phyllobacteriaceae > Mesorhizobium > Mesorhizobium sp. WSM2561. Next base: position 4,114 of record NZ_AZUX01000041.1, on the reverse strand, counting down.
GCCGCACAAACGGCTGGGTGGCCGTCGCCGGGCTGCTGGCTGCGGTCGGCGCGGTCGCCACCGTCTGCACCACCGGCATGATCTATGCCTCGCTGAAGCCGATCGCCCAGTGGCACAGCCGCTTCACTTTGCCCGGCTACCTGATCTTTTCGGCGATGAGCGGCAGCGTGCTTCTCAACGCGCTGCTGCAGGGCTTCGCCCTCGGCTCGACTATCGTTCTGACAGGTTGCGTGCTGCTGACCTTGCTCGGCTGGGGCTGGAAGCTAGCAAATTGGCGCTACAATGACAGGCTGGAAATCCCGACCAACGCCAACACCGCGACCGGACTTGCCGGCGGTACGGTGCGGTCGCTGGAATGGCCGCACACCGAAGAAAACTACCTGCTCAAGGAGATGGGCTTTCGCATCGCCCGCAAGCACAAGGCGCGGCTGCGCCAGATCACGCAAGTGCTGGCCTTCGCTCTGCCCGTCTTGCTGCTGATTGCCGCATTCGCCTTGCCATGGCCTTATGCGGCGGTGCTGTCGGCACTCGCCACATCAGCCCAATTCGCCGGCATGCTGGTCGAACGCTGGCTGTTCTTCGCCGAAGCGAAACACACCGTCACCCTCTACTACGGCCGGTAGAGCAGCTCAGCCCGGCCGCAGCATCGCGTGGGAAATCGCAAAAATGCGCTCGGTGCCGAGCATATAGGCCATCAGCGTCTCGCGGCGGAACAGCCCGGCATAGGCGCGGTCGAGCACATTGAGCGAGCCGGTATAGGCGCCGAAGGCCGGCATGATCATGCGGCCGCCGTCGCCGGCAAAGCAGCGCCGTCGCACCGAGCGGCCCTGCTGCACGATGCGGGCGCAAGGGTGCAGATGACCTGATACCTCGCCTTCCACTCTCACCGCCGAAGGCTCGTGCCGGAATACGAGAGAGCCTATGGCCAGCTCGCGCACCGTCTCGCCGGGCAGGTCGGCCGGCGCATCCGGGTCATGATTGCCGGCAACCCAGAACCAGTCGCGGCCGGCCATCAGCGCTTCCAGGCGTTCGCGAAAGCTTGCATGCATGCGCGCGGCGCCGCCGCCGTCATGAAAGCTGTCGCCGAGGCTGATGACGATCGCCGGCTGATAATCGGCAATCACCGCCTGCAATCGCAGCAACGTCGCACCGGTATCATAAGGCGGGATCAATGTACCGCGCCGTGCCAGCGACGAGCCCTTTTCCAGATGCAGGTCGGACACGGTCAGAAGCCGAAGCTCGGGAAAATAAAGCACGCCGCGCCGATCGCAGATCGCACGCTCGCCGGCGATGCCGATAGGATCGGCATCCGCCAGGAGCGCCGTCATGGCGAGTGCGAATGTCATTTCGTCCCCATGGCCTCCTCGACCAGCGTTGCCGCATCCATCAGCAGCGTATCATCGGCCTCGCCATGCACCGGCATCTTGCCGATCTCGAGCATGATAGGCACGGCGAGCGGCGAAATCTGCTCGAGGTCTTTATGCACGATTCGTCCCTGGATACGCGAGAGCATCTCGGCAAGTCTGCTGACATCCAGCAGACCCGTAGCCGCGTCGGCACGCGTCGCCTGCAGCAGGATGTGGTCGGGCTCATGGCTGCGCAGAACGTCGTAGATGAGGTCGGTCGAGACGGTGACCTGACGGCCGCTCTTCTCCTGGCCCGGATGACGTTTTTCGATCAGTCCGGAGATGAGCGCGCAATTGCGAAAGGTGCGCTTCAAAAGCCAGCTGTCGGCCAGCCAGGCTTCGAGATCGTCGCCCAGCATGTCCTGGTCGAAAAGCGCGGCCAGCGACGGTTTCTTCGCCCGGAACATCCTGCCCATATCGGCCAGCGACCATATGGCAAGCGCATAGTCGGTGGCGACGAAGCCGAGCGGCCTGGCTCCCGCCCTGTCGAGCCGGCGGGTAAGCAGCATGCCAAGCGTCTGGTGCGCCAGCCTGCCCTCGAACGGGTAGGCCACCAGATAGTAGCGGTTGCCGCGCGGAAAGGTCTCGATCAGCAGGTCGTCGCGCTTCGGCAGCACCGATTTGTCGGCCTGGAAGCGCAGCCAGTCGGCGACCTGTTCCGGCAGCTTCTTCCAGCGCTGCGGGTCGTCCAGCATGATGCGGAGCTGTTCGGCGAGGTAAGTCGAAAGCGGGAATTTGCCGCCGCCATAATAGGGCACCTTGGCGTCAACGCCGGGCGCATTCGACACGAAGCACTCGTTTTCACGGATGCCCTCGAAGCGCAGCACCTTGCCGGCGAACATGAAGGTATCGCCATGCGTCAGCGTTTCGAGGAACGCCTCCTCGATCTTGCCGAGAACCCGACCGCCGCGCGAGGCAGAGCCTTTGCTGCCGGCCTTGATATAACGCACGTTGAGCGCCGGCACCTCGATGATGGTGCCGACATTCAGCCGGTACTGCTGGGCGATGCGAGGATTGGACACGCGCCACAGCCCGTCCTTGTTCAGGCGGATGCGGGCGTAGCGCTCGTAGTTCTTCAGCGCATATCCGCCGGTGGCGACGAAGTCGACGACACGATCGAACGTTGGCCGATCGAGTTCGGCATAGGGCGCGGCGGTTCGCACCTCCTCGAACAGCGCATCGGCATGAAAAGGCGCGCCGCAGGCGCAACCCAGGACATGCTGCGCCAGCACGTCGAGCCCGCCATTGACCAGCGGCGGCGTGTCCTGGGCGCCGAGATAATTGGCGTCGAGCGCCGCCCGGCATTCCAGCACCTCGAAGCGGTTGGCCGGAATCAGGATCGCCTTCGACGGCTCATCCATGCGGTGGTTGGCGCGGCCGATGCGCTGCGCCAGCCGGCTCGCACCTTTGGGAGCGCCGACATGCACGACCAGGTCGACATCGCCCCAGTCGATGCCGAGGTCGAGCGTCGACGTGGCGACGATGGCACGCAAGGCATTCTCGCCCATGGCTTTTTCGACGCGCCGGCGCTGGGCGACATCGAGCGAGCCGTGATGCAGCGCGATCGGCAAAGTGTCCTCGTTGACCCGCCACAATTCCTGGAACAGCAGTTCGGCCTGGCTGCGCGTGTTGACGAACAGCAGGGTCGTCTTGTGTCGCTTGATCTCGCTATAGATCTCCGGTGTCGCGTAGCGGGCCGAATGTCCGGCCCACGGCACGTGCTGTTCCGAGTCGAGGATGGAGATGTCGGGCTTGGCGCCTCCGGTGACGACGATCAATTCGGCCATGCCGCCGGATGGATTCTGGCTGACCAGCCAGCGCCGCAATTCGTCCGGCTCGGCGACCGTCGCCGACAGGCCGATCGTCTGCAAGCCGGGAACAAGGGATCGCAGCCGGGCCAGCCCGAGCGACAGGAGATGCCCGCGCTTCGACGTCACCAAGGAATGCAGTTCGTCGAGCACGACATAGCGCAGATCCTCGAAGAAGCGCCTGGCGTCGGGCGCAGCAATCAGCAGCGCCAGTTGCTCGGGCGTCGTCAGAAGGATGTCGGGCGGGGCCAGCTTCTGCCTCTGGCGCTTGTGCGCGGGCGTGTCGCCGGTGCGCGTCTCGATGGTGACGGACAGGCCGATCTCTTCCACCGGCTTGCCGAGATTGCGCTCGATGTCGACGGCCAACGCCTTCAGCGGCGAGATGTACAGCGTGTGGATGCCGCGACGCGCCTGCCCCGGCTTTCTCCCTGGCCGCCCGGCCAACTCGGTCAGTGAAGGCAGAAACCCGGCCAGCGTCTTGCCGGCGCCGGTCGGCGCGATCAGCAGAACCGATTGCCCGGCCTGGGCAATCGCCAGCAATTCCATCTGGTGGGCGCGCGGCGACCAGCCTCTTTGCGCAAACCATTTGAGGAATGGCTCGGGCAAGCGCACGGCGGCATTCTGTTCGGCGAGGCGCGGCTGCTCTGTCACCCGCCAGAGGTAGCGCGGCGCCGTGCAATCGCCAAGCAGAATCGGAACAAAAGGTGATCGTGCGCTTTTCCTTCCCCCCCTTGTGGGGGAAGGTGGATTGGCGCGTTAGCGCCAAGACGGATGAGGGGTGTTGGAAGGAATGAGGCGTTGGCGATCCCTGGAACACCCCTCATCCGGCCGCTTCGCGGCCACCTTCTCCCACAAGGGGAGAAGGAAGAACCGCGCCAGGTGGATTGCCGCGAAGCGGCA
>NZ_AZUX01000040.1:0-59240 GCF_000513915.1 Mesorhizobium sp. WSM2561 | reverse complement strand
GCCGCCGAGACGCCCTATGAATGCGTGATGATCTCGACGGGTTTTGCCGATTTCGATCCGCTCAGGCTCTGCTCGCAACTGCGTTCGCTCGATCGCACCCGTTTCGTGCCGATCATCCTTCTGGCGGAGCAGGGTGAGGAGGGACGCATCGTCCGCGGCCTCGAGCTTGGCATCAACGATTATCTGATGCGTCCGATCGACCAGCATGAATTGACCGCGCGGCTGCGCACGCAGGTGCGCCGCAAGCGCTACAACGACCAGTTGCGCGCCAGCGTCACCCAGACCATCGAGATGGCTGTGACCGACCCGCTGACGGGATTGCACAATCGCCGTTACCTCGACAGCCATCTGCAGACACTGTTCGACCGCGCCGTGGCGCGGCGGCGGCCGCTGTCGGTGATGATCACCGATCTCGACCGCTTCAAGACCGTCAACGACACGCATGGCCATGACGGCGGCGACGAGGTGCTGCGCGAATTCGCGCGGCGGCTGCGCAAGAATGTGCGCGGCATCGATCTCGCCTGCCGCTTCGGTGGCGAGGAGTTCGTCGTGGTGATGCCGGACACGGACGGCGCCGTCGCCGAAAAGGTCGCGGAGCGTATTCGCGCCGAGATCGCCCAGATGCCGTTTGCCGTCGGTCAGGACGGCAAGACGATCGAGGTTACCGTCAGCGTCGGCGTGTCGTCGGTGCTGAAGGGTGTCGACTCGGTTGCAGGGCTGATGAAGCGGGCCGACCTCGCGCTCTACGAAGCCAAGAGCGCCGGCCGCAACCGGGTCGTCGCCAAGGCGGCGTAAAAGTCCGATTATCCTGTCAATGTGACAGGGTTAGGAATTTACCTTAACGCAAGCGATTCGCCGGGCTTGGTTAAGAAATTGTTGATTTTCACAGGCTGTTGCGCAAATGTGCAGGCCAATGACGGGATCGGCGCCGGGGTAGATCGCCGGATCGATCCGAAGAATACCCCATGATTCAGGTCCGCCGCATCTCCTGGGTCCGTGGGGTCGGCCGGCCGGCGCTGGCACATAGTGGCCTCCTCGTACCGCTGCCAAACGCCGGCCGGCCCCCAAACCTCAAAATAACATCAAGTCTCTGCGCCAAGCTTTGGAAATGCTGGACTTTTCTAACTTTGAAAACAAAAAAGCCGCCCACGGGGCGGCGTTTTTGTCTCAAGCAGGAAAACAGATTACTTGATCTTGGTTTCCTTGAACTCGACGTGCTTCTTGGCGACCGGATCGTATTTGCGGAACGACAGCTTGTCGGTCTTGGTGCGGCTGTTCTTGCTGGTCACGTAAAAGAAACCGGTGTCGGCGGTCGACAGAAGCTTGATCTTGATGTTTGCGGCTTTGGCCATTGTATCAGTCCATTATGTTCGTGGAGTCTTGGCCGCTGGAGCACGGGAAAACACCCGGACGCGGGAAACTTGGCGCGACACATAAACAACGCGCCCGGAAAGTCAAGGCCCGCGAGAGCGCCTGCGAGAGCGCCTCTTCCTTCTCCCCTTGTGGGAGAAGGTGGATCGGCGCGTAGCGCCGAGACGGAAGAGGGGTGTTGTACGGGGTGCTGGCAGTGCCAAGCTGGAGCACCCCTCATCCGGCCGCTTGCGATTCTATGCATCTTCTTTAACTGGGGCGGCCTTCTTCCAGTCTCCCGTGGTGTTCCACCAGCGGTTCGGGTTGGAGCGGTCGTCCAATCCCTTTGAGCGGCTGGCGAGGATCGGCTGGATGCGGATCACCGGCTCCTGATAGCTGTGGACCTGGAAGATCGCCTCGACGATGCGGGCGGCCAACGCCTGGTCGTCGGGCAGCTCGAACGACACTTCCACCGTGCCATGCCGTCTGAGCAATTCGGTCTCGGCGCCGGCGGCAGCACCTTCGAGCGCCCGGTAGCGCTCGATGCCGTGCGCCGACTGGTAGGCATTGCTGTCGTATTTGCCCGTGGTGAGCGGGGCGATCGCGACCACCGCTTCCATGATACGGTCGACATCGGAAGCCGGCGCCTGGAAGGTCACAAGCAGCAGCAATTCCATCCGCAGCGATTTCGTTTCAAACCCGGAGTCGATCATGGCGGCATCCTCAAATTCGTGGCGTGTTGCTGACAATCTACCCAGGTGCTGCTGACACGGTTATGTCAGCAGCCTTGCGCCACCTGAGGCATCGATCGGGTCTTTTTACAGGATTTTTCGGATGAGCCTGGCGCCGACCAGCGCGATATAGAAGGCGAAGAACAAGCCGAGCGCCCAGCCGAAACCGGAGGGGCCGAAAAGGTCCATGCCGATGCCGATCGCCTGCGGGCCGAGCACCATGCCGACACCGTAGCAGAGCACGAAGGCAGCGTTGGCCGAGGCCAGGTCGTGGCCGGAAAGCTGCGAGCCGAGATGGGCCAGGCCGATCGTGTACATGGCCGCGACGACGCCGCCCCAGACGAACAGAAGCGCCGCCATCAGATGCCAGTTCTGCGCGAAGTGCGGCATGAAGATGGTGCCGGCAAGCCCGATGGTTGCACAGGCCAGAAGCAGATAACGGCGGTCGCTGACCCGGTCGCTGATCATGCCGAGCGGGATCTGCAACAGCACGTTGCCGAGGCCGATCATGGTGAGCAGCAGGGCGGCATCGGCCTCGGAGTAGCCGATGCGGTTGCCATAGACGGGAAACAGCGCAAAGCCACCGGTCTCGACCGCGCCGAACACCAGCACCGCAGCGGTCGCCGTCGGCACCAACCAGATGTAGCGCAGGAAGTTGCTGGTTTCGCCGTTGGAGACGATCGTCGGGCTCTCGTTGCGGGCCGCCAGAACTGGAATGGCGGCCAGCGTCACCAGCGCCATGATGACGCCGAAGGGCAGGAAGCCAGCGCTGCCGAGTTGGGCGAACAGCCACGGCCCGGCGGCAAAGCCGAGCGACAGCACGGTGGCGTAGATGCCGAGGACGAGACCGCGCCGGTGCGGCGGCGCCGACGTGCTGATCCAGAATTCCGACAGGATGAAAAGCACCGTCAGCGCGATGTGCAGCAGGACGCGCAGCGGAAACCACATCCAGAAGTCCGGTGCGAAATGAAAGCCGACAAAGGCCAGCACTCCCGTGGCGATCATGGCGAGCATCGTCCTGGCGACGCCGAACCGCATCGCCAGCGGGGTGGCGAGCGGTGCGCCGGCGATCGAGGCCAGGCCGGCGACAGCGGTGTTGAAGCCGATCATCGACGCCGAATGGCCGCGCGTTTCGAGAATGACGCTGAGCAGCGGCATGCCGAGGCCGATGGCGATACCGACGACGCTGATCGACGAGATCGCCGCGATCATTGGCAGCCAATGGACGCGTTCTTCGACCTCTTGCTGGGTATCGACTGTCATGGGATGTGAATGCTCTATGTTCTACAGAATTTCGCGAACGAAGCGATTGCCGACAAGCCGGTAGAACGGCACGGAACCACCGGGGCGCAGCAGCGGATCGTCGACGAGCCGCTTTTCCAACTCCCCCAGGATAGCCCTGGTGATGTCGGGCACATCAGCTTCTCTGGCCTTGGCGAGCGGCAGCCAGACCAGTTCCTCCAGCTCGTTGGTCGGACCGCCGTCCGGCAGCTCCACGGCGACGTCTTCGCGCCAGGCGCTGAAGAAGCGCGTGTCGAAGCGCCGCACCCGGTTTGGCGGGGTGATGGCGCGCGCGATGAAGCGCAGCGCTTCCAGCGACGGTCTTACGCCGTGCTCGGCGAAACCCTGCCAATCGCGCCTGGTCGTGGCGAAGGCGCCCTTCTGGCCGATCAGCAGGCCGGCTTCTTCATAGGTCTCGCGAATCGCCGACAGGGCGATGGCGCGGGCACGGGCCGGGCTGGTGCGGCCGACGCCGGCAGTCAGCCTCGCCTGCTCCTCAGGGTGCAGCGCTGTGGCAACGGGAATTCGGCTGTCGGCCGGATCGGTACGGCCACCGGGAAAGACGAATTTCCCCGGCATGAAGGCGTGACGGGCGTGGCGCCTGCCCATCAGCACCAGGAACTCGGCGCCCTTGCGGTCGAGCAGGATCAGCGTCGCGGCGTCGCGCGGGCGTATAGGCCTGGCGTCGAGCGCGATCGGCTCAACCTTGTCGACTTCCGCCTTGGTCATAACGTCCATGCGCACGACCTAGCGGAATCTTCTTCGATGCGAAAGTGGCGTCCAGCCATGCCGATTTGCGCCAGCCTCGGTTTCAAGCCTCGGGATGCGACTCGATCAGATCTTCTTCCCCGCCGAAGCCGTGCATATAGAACGCCCATTGCAGGCCGATGACGGCGCCCTTGACCGGCTGCAACAAGACGATCGCCATGAGGATGGTCAGCGGCACCCAGATGGCGATGTGCTGCCATGTGGATAGAGTGGAGGCCGCTTCGACACCCATGAAGGCGCCGAGCACGATGTGGCCGACGATGGCCACCACCAGGTAGGCCGGCAGGTCGTCGGCGCGGTGGTGATGAAGCGCCTCGCCGCAATGATCACATTTGTCGACGGTCTTGACGAAGGCACGAAACAGCTTTCCCTCGCCGCAATGCGGGCAACGGCCAAGCGCGCCACGCTTCATCGCCGTCCACAGCGGGCGGGCGATCCGGCCCGAGCGCTGTTGGCCGCCGAAAACCTGTTCGTTCTTTTTCAGATCGCTTGGCATTACCGTCTCCTGCCGCGCGAGCCTGGACGCGATTGCGACGCACGGGCGCGGCCCTTGGCCTTGTGAAACGACCGTTTGGAGCCGGGCAGCGGCTTTGGGTCGGTCAGCATCTCGAAACGCATCGCGCCGGCCATAGGCGCCACCTCGATCAGGCGAACCTCGACGCGGTCGGCAAGCTGATAGCCCTTGCCGGTGCGTTCTCCGAAAAGCGATCGGGCAGTTTCGTCGTATATATAGTAATCGCCGCCCAGACTTGACACCGGAATGAAACCATCTGCGCCATACTGCGGCAATTGGACAAATAGTCCCGATTTGGTGACGCCCGAAATGCGTGCATCGAAGCGATCGTCGACACGCTCTGCCAGATAGGCGGCGATCAGCCGGTCGACCGTGTCGCGCTCGGCGGCCATGGCGCGGCGCTCGGTGGCTGAGATCAGCGCAGAAACTTCTTCCAGCCGCTCCGCTTCATCCTGCGTCAGTCCGCCTGCACCGAAGCCGAGCGCGGCAATCAGCCCGCGATGCACGATCAGGTCGGCATATCTGCGGATCGGCGAGGTGAAGTGCGCATAGCGTTTCAGATTGAGGCCGAAATGGCCGATATTGCTTGGCGAATATTCGGCCTGCATCTGCGTGCGCAGCACCACCTCGTTGACCAGCCCCTCATGGTCGGCGCCGCGGACGCGATCCAGAATACCGTTGAACTGGTTTGGCCGCATCTGGGCGCCGCGCGCCAGCGACAGGCCAAGCGTCTGCAGGAATTCACGCAGCGATTCCTGCTTGGCGAGCGAAGGTGCGTCATGGATGCGGTAGACCAGCGCCTGTCGTTTCGCCTCCAGCGTCTCGGCCGCCGCGACATTGGCCTGGATCATGAATTCTTCGATCAGCTTGTGGGCGTCGAGCCGCTCCGGCACGACGACGCGCTCGACGGTGCCGTCCTCCTTGAGCAGGATTTTCCGCTCCGGCAGTTCGAGCTCGAGCGGCTGGCGCGTCTCACGACCGCGCTTCACCACGGCATAGGCGTCCCACAGCGGCTTCATCACCGTGTCGAGGATCGGGCCGGTCTTGTCGTCCGGCGCGCCGTCGATCGCGGCCTGCGCCTGGCGATAGGCGAGTTTTGCCGCCGATTTCATCATGATGCGGTGGAACGAATGCCTGAGCTTGCGGCCATCGGCCGAGAAGGTCATGCGGACCGCCAGCGCCGGGCGGTCCTGGCCTTCGCGCAGCGAACAAAGGTCGTTGGAGATGCGCTCCGGCAGCATCGGCACGACGCGATCCGGGAAATAGACCGAGTTGCCGCGCTTCAGCGCCTCGCGGTCGAGCCCGGTGCCATAGCGCACATAAGCGGCGACATCGGCAATCGCCACGGTAACGACCACGCCGCCGGGGTTCTTCTCGTCCGGATCTGCTGTCGCGAACACGGCGTCGTCATGGTCCTTGGCGTCGGCCGGATCGATGGTGACCAGCGGCAGCTCGCGCCAGTCTTCACGGCCGGCCAACGTCGCCGGTTTGACCGCCTCCGCCTCGGCGATGACGTCTGCCGGGAAAATATGCGGAATGTCGTGCGCGTGGATGGCGATCATCGAGACCGCCTTTTCGCTGGTCAGCGAACCCAGCACCGCCAGCACCTTGGCCCTGGGCAGCCCGTAGCGGGAGGCCCGCGCCGGCTCGACCTCGACCAGATCGCCGTTCTTGGCGCCGTTCTGGAATTCCTTGTCGACGACCAGCTCCGGCTGGCGCCTTTCGACAGGCTCGATGCGGAAGGTACCGTCCTGCAGCACGCGAAAAACGCCGAGGACTGCATCGGTGCGCTTCTCGAAGATCTTAATCACCCGCCCGCTATAGGCAGGGCCGGTCGGGTCATCGGTTGGAAAGGTTTTGGCCAGCACGCGGTCGCCAATGCCCGGTGTCGGGCCGCTGCCGCCGCGCGACACGCGTATCGCTATGACGGGAGGCTCGCCGTTGCCCACGGCTTCGGTTGGGTGCGCCAAAAGCACGCCGTCGGCGTCGCGTCCAAAGATGTCGAGCACGGCGACATGGGCGAGGGCGCCGACGCGGGCGAGCCGCTTGCGCTCCTTGGTCAGCAGGCCTTCATCCTGCAAGTCGCGCAAAACGTCCTTCAGCCAGATACGGTCCTCGCCGCGCAGCGCAAACGCCTTGGCGATGTCGCGTTTGCCTGAGCGATCCGGATTTTCGGCGATATAGCGCAGGATTTCGTCGCGGGACGGCCGGTAATCATCCTTGACCTTGGCCCGGGTGTCGGCGGTGCGCAGATCGCCATGACTTCTTCCGGATTCCCTGCGCGCCACGATGCACTATCCCTTTTTGTTGGCCACTTTCTTGGCCGCCATTTTTTGGGCCGCCGGTTTTTTGGCCGCAGGCTTTTTGGCCGCCGGCTTTTTGGCAGGTGCGGCCGCTTTGCGGAAGGGCTTTCTGCCGCCATTGCCGCCCTTGGCTTCCTTCTCGGCAATCAGCGTCACCGCGTCTTCAATCGTCACCGACTGCGGGTCCTTGCCCTTCGGCAGCGTCGCATTGACCTTGCCGAAATTAACATAGGGCCCGTATTTGCCGTCGCGCACGACGATCTTGCCGCCGCCCGCCGGATGCTCGCCAAGTTCCTTCAAGGCGGCGGCCGTGCCGCCATTGCGACCGCCGGGGCCTTTCAACTGCTTCTCGGCGATCACCGACACGGCGCGGTTGAGACCGATCGAGAACACGTCCTCGATGTTGTCGAGATTGGCATAGGTGCCGTCGTGCAGCACGAACGGACCGTAGCGCCCCAGCCCGGCCGAGATCATCTTGCCGGATTCCGGATGCTTGCCGACGTCGCGCGGCAGCGACAGCAGGGCGAGGGCTTTTTCGTGGTCAATCGAATCGACGGTCCAGCCCTTGGGCAGGCTGGAGCGCTTGGCTTCCTTGCCGTCGCCGCGCTGGACATAGGGGCCGAAACGACCACTGCGCAGCGTGATTTCCTCTGCCGTGTAGGGGTCCTTGCCCAGCACCTTGGTGCCGTCCTCGCCATTGCCGTTTTCGGCATTGGGGTTTGCGGCGTCGCCGAGCTGGCGGGTGAAGGAGCATTCGGGATAGTTCGAGCAGCCGACAAAGGCGCCGAATTTGCCGAGCTTCAGCGACAGGTTGCCGGTGCCGCATTTCGGGCAGATCCGCGGATTTGAACCGTCTTCCCGTGCGGGAAACACCAGAGGCGCCAGTTCCTCGTTGAGGGCGTCGAGCACGTCGGTGACGCGCAATTCCTTGATGTCGGCGACGGCGCCTGAAAAATCCTTCCAGAAATCGCGCAGCACATCCTTCCAGGCGAGCTTGCCGTCGGAAATCTCGTCGAGTTTTTCCTCGAGCGAAGCGGTAAAATCATATTCGACATAGCGCTCGAAGAAGCTTTCGAGGAAGGCCGACAACAGCCGGCCCTTGGCCTGCGGCAACAGCTTGCGCTTGTCCATGCTGACGTAGTCGCGGTCCTCCAGCGTCTTCAGGATCGCCGTGTAGGTCGACGGCCGGCCGATGCCGAGCTCTTCCAGCTTCTTGATCAGCGAGGCTTCCGAATAGCGCGGCGGCGGTTCGGTGGTGTGCTGGGTGGCGTTGATCGCCTCGCGCTCGAGTTGTTCGCCGGCACGGATCTCGGGTAGACGGCGGTCTTCCTCGTCTTCCGCATCCTCGTCCTTCTGGTCGGTATAGGCGGCAATGAAGCCATCGAAGCGAACGACCGAACCGACGGCGCGAAGCTCCGCGCTGCGGGCGCCGTTGACCGCCTCGATCTCGACCGTGGTACGCTCGATCTCGGCCGGCTGCATCTGGCTGGCGATGGCGCGTTTCCAGACAATCTCGTAAAGCCGCGCCTGGTCGGCATCGAGATATTGCCTGACCGAAGCCGGCGTGCGCATGAAGTCGGTCGGGCGGATCGCTTCGTGCGCTTCCTGGGCGTTCTTGGCCTTGGTCGTGTAGTTGCGCGGCTTTTCGGGCAGGTATTTTGGGCCGAACTCTTTTGCGATCGCATCGCGCGCGGCTGATATCGCCTCGGGCGCCATCTGCACGCCGTCGGTTCGCATATAGGTGATCAGGCCGGTGGTCTCGCCGCCGATGTCCATGCCTTCATAGAGCCGCTGCGCCACCTGCATGGTGCGGCTTGCCGAAAAACCGAGGCGCGAGGAGGCGGCCTGCTGCAGCGTCGAGGTGGTGAAGGGCGGGCCTGGATTGCGCCTGGTCGGCTTGGCTTCGACCGACAGCGCCTTGAAGGTCGCGCCATCCAGCATCGCCTTGATGTCGTCGGCCTGCGCCTTGTTCGAAATGTCGAGCTTTTGCAGTTTCTTGCGATCGAAGGCGGTCAACCGCGCCTCGAAATTATCCTTGCGCGGCGTGCCGAGAATGGCGGCGATCTGCCAGTATTCCTCGCGGATGAAGCGCTCGATTTCCAATTCGCGGTCGCAGACGAGGCGCAGTGCCACCGACTGGACGCGGCCGGCGGAGCGGGCGCCCGGCAGCTTGCGCCACAGCACGGGCGACAGCGTGAAGCCGACGAGATAGTCGAGCGCGCGGCGGGCGAGATAGGCGTCGACCAGCGGCGCATCGATCTGGCGCGGATTGGCCATCGCTTCCAGCACCGACGATTTGGTGATGGCGTTGAAGACGACGCGGCTGACCGGCTTGTCCTTCAGCGCGCGCTTCTGCTTCAGCACTTCCAGAACATGCCAGGAAATGGCTTCGCCCTCGCGATCCGGGTCGGTGGCGAGGATCAGGCCGTCGGCGTCCTTGACCGCCTTGGCGATGTCGGCAAGACGTTTGCTCGAGGCGGTGTCGACAGCCCAGGACATGGCAAAATCCTCGTCCGGACGCACCGAGCCATCCTTGGCCGGCAGATCGCGGACGTGGCCGAACGAGGCCAGGACCTTGTAGTTCTTTCCGAGGTACTTGTTGATTGTCTTCGCTTTGGCCGGCGATTCGACGACGACGACGTCCATGAGGTCTCATATCAGCTGTGGTGCGGCAGAAGAATTCCGCTGCGCGCGACGAAATCTCGTATAATTGTCGCTCACATGGCCGTGCTTTTGCATCCGGTCAAGGGGAACGCCCAAAATGCAGTCCTGCTTTGAGCGCGCAACCTAGGGATGCGTCATGTGATATCCGCTATCCTGGATAGGGAGGGCGGTTGCCCTGATCGTTGGACAAACCGGCAATGAATCCGGGAGAACGGGACAAATACTTCCGCCGATATAAGAGAAACATCGATCACGCGCCAGCCCTGGTTTGAAGAGACGGCCGGCATGATGCGACGTTGACGGGCGAGACAGGCGTGGCAAGCGGCCGTGCGACTTGCCACGCGATGGTGATTGGCGGATCGGCGCGGTCGCGGCTATATGGCAGCGCAAACCGTCAGGAGTTTCGGGAATGGCATTGGATATCGGCTATGTCAGCGCGGTCGGGGCGGGGGCGATCTCGTTCCTGTCGCCTTGCGTGCTGCCGCTGGTGCCGCCCTATCTCTGCTATATGGCCGGCGTGTCGGTCGATGATTTCCGCGGCAATGCCGGCGTCACCGCCAGGGCCGACGCACGCGGCGCGCTGCTTTTTGCCTCGATCGCCTTCGTTCTCGGCTTCTCGACCGTCTTCGTGGCGCTGGGCGCCGGCGCCTCGACCATCGGCCGGCTGCTGCGCGTCTGGCAGGAGCCGCTGGCGATGGCGGCTGGCGTGCTCATCATCCTGATGGGGCTGAATTTTCTCGGCATATTGCGCATCCCGCTGCTGTCGCGTGAGGCGCGCTTCCAGTCGCAGGGCAAGCCGGCCAGTATCGTTGCCGCATACGTCATGGGGCTGGCCTTCGCCTTCGGCTGGACACCCTGCATCGGACCGGTGCTGGGGCCGATCCTGACGCTGGCCGGCGGCCGCGAGACGGTGGGCGAGGGCGCGGCTCTGCTTGCCGCCTATTCGCTCGGCCTCGGCATACCGTTCCTGATCGCGGCGCTGTTTTCCGGCGCCTTCATGCGCTTTCTCGCAAAATTCCGCGTCCATCTCGGCCGCGTCGAAAAGGCAATGGGCGCGCTGCTGGTCGTCGCCGGCGTGTTTTTTCTGACCGGCGGCGTGCAGGCTGCATCCTACTGGCTGCTGGAGAATTTCCCGGTGCTGGGGCAGTTGGGGTGAAATTGGATCAAGTCGTGCGGCTCACAGCTATCGCAACTGACATTGTCAGCGACGATCGCTCAGGTTTGCGCTGCCCCTCATCTGCCTGCCGGCAGCGCCGGCATTGGCTGACAGCAGCACAACCGTCTCACCGGAATTTAACCGCATTGGTGCAGCATGGCGCCAATGCTAGTGAGTTTCCGGGCTAGACATGCCTTGATTCCCAACCCTTTTCATATGGTCGCATTCCATGAGCCAGAGAACCTGCCTGTCCGTCATCCTCGCCGCCGGCGAAGGCACGCGCATGAAAAGCGCCGTGCCAAAAGTGCTGCACCCGATCGCCGGCCTGCCGATGGTCGCCCATGTCGTCAAGGCTGCGGAAGCCGCAGGCAGCGGCGATCTGGCGCTGGTGATCGGCCATGGCGCCGACGAGATGCGCAAGGCCACGCAAAAATTCGCTCCGAAGGCGGAGACCTTCGTCCAGGACAAGCGGCTCGGCACGGCGCATGCCGCGCTGGCGGCTCGCGATGCGATCTCAAAGGGTTACGACGACATCCTCGTGATGTTCGGCGATACGCCGCTGATCGATCCGGAGGTGCTGAGTGCTGCGCGCCTGAAGCTGGCTGATGGCGCTGCCGTCGTTGTGGTCGGCTTCCGCACCTCAAATCCGTCCGGCTATGGCCGGCTGATCGAAAAGGGCGGCAAGCTCATCGCCATCCGCGAGGAAAAGGACTGCACCGACGAGGAGAAGAAAATCACCTTCTGCAATGGCGGGCTGATGGCGGTTGCAGGCAAGCACGCGCTGCAGCTGCTCGACCAAGTCGGTAACGACAACGCCAAGGGCGAGTATTACCTCACCGACATCGTCGAGATCGCCGGCGGGCAAGGCCTTGACGTCATCGCCGCAGAAGCCGGCTTTGAGAATGTGCTCGGCATCAACAACCGCGCCGAACTGGCTGCGGCCGAAGGCATCTGGCAGGCGCGCCGGCGGCGCGAGGCCATGCTCTCCGGGGTTTCGCTGATCGCGCCCGAAACCGTCTTCTTTTCGCACGATACCGAGATCGGCGCCGACACGATCGTCGAGCCCAATGTCTGGTTCGGGCCGGGCGTGACAATCGCCACCGGTGCCAGGATCCATGCCTTCAGCCATATTGAAGGCGCCACGATCGCTTCGAATTGCGCTGTTGGTCCGTTTGCGCGGCTGCGGCCGGGTTCCGATCTCAAGCAAAAAGCCAAGGTCGGCAATTTCTGCGAGGTCAAGCAGGCGACGGTCGAGGAGGGCGCCAAGGTCAATCACCTGACCTATATCGGCGATGCCCGCGTCGGCGCCGGCGCCAATATTGGCGCTGGAACCATCACCTGCAATTATGACGGCTACTCGAAGTTCTTCACCGATATCGGCGAAGGCGCTTTCGTCGGCTCGAATTCGTCGCTGGTGGCGCCTGTCACAATCGGCAAGGGCGGCTACGTCGCTTCGGGCAGTGTGATCACCGAAAGCGTGCCCGACGATGCGCTCGCCTTCGGCCGCGCCCGCCAGAGGACGCTGCCTGGCAAAGGCAAGGAATTGCGCGAGCGTTTTGCTGCGGCTGCGGCGGCCCGGAAAAAAGGCTAGCCTGGCTGCTGTAACCGGATTGCAAGAGCGACTTGTCATGGTGCATCTGTGCAGAACCGTTCCGGCTGATACGGAACAAAACGCAATGTGATTTTCGCGGCAGCCCGGCCAACCCTAAATAGCGCCGGGTTTTCATGCCGGAATCGGGGGCAACGTCTATGTGCGGTATCGTCGGAATTGTCAGTCACTCGCCGGTCGCGCCACTGATCGTCGATGCGCTGAAAAGGCTCGAATATCGCGGTTATGATTCGGCCGGCGTCGCCACCGTCGAGCACGGCCAGCTGGCGCGTCGCCGCGCCGAGGGCAAGCTGATCAATCTCGAACGCCGGCTGAAGGACGAACCGCTCGACGGCATGATCGGCATCGGCCACACGCGCTGGGCGACGCACGGCGTGCCCAACGAGACCAATGCGCATCCGCATTTTTCCGACGGCGTCGCCATCGTCCACAACGGCATCATTGAGAATTTCGCCGAATTGCGCGACGAGCTGATGCGCGACGGCTACACATTTTCATCGCAGACCGACACCGAGGTCGTCGCACACCTGGTGGGGCGCGAACTGGCCAGGGGCCTGCAGCCGGTCGAGGCCGCGCACCAGGCGCTGAAGCGGCTGGAAGGCGCCTTTGCGCTGGCCATCATGTTCAGGGGAGACGAGGATCTCATCGTTGGCGCGCGCAACGGCCCACCGCTGGCCGTCGGCCATGGCGATGGCGAGATGTTTTTGGGCTCCGACGCTATCGCGCTTGCCCCTTTCACCAATTCGATCACCTATCTGGAGGATGGCGACTGGGCGGTGGTGCGCCGCAACGACGTCGCCATCTTCGACATGGACGGCAACAAGGTCGACCGCAAGCGCCAGCAGTCGCTCAGCACCAGCTTCATGGTCGACAAGGGAAACCGGCGCCATTTCATGGAGAAGGAAATCCATGAACAGCCCGAGGTGATCTCGCACACGCTGGCGCATTATGTGGATTTCGTTGGCGGCGTCTCGAAGCCGCTCGACCTGCCGTTCGATTTCGCCAAAATCGACCGGCTGGCGATTTCGGCCTGCGGCACTGCCTATCTGGCCGGCCTGATCAGCAAATACTGGTTCGAGCGCTATGCGCGGCTGCCGGTCGACATCGATGTCGCTTCGGAATTCCGTTACCGTGAAATGCCGCTGTCGAAGACAGACGCCGCCTTCTTCATCTCGCAATCGGGCGAGACCGCCGACACGCTGGCCTCGCTGCGCTATTGCCGCAAGGCGGGCATGAAGATCGGCGCGGTCGTCAATGTCCGCGAATCGACGATGGCGCGCGAATCCGACGTCATCCTGCCGACGCTGGCCGGACCGGAGATCGGCGTCGCCTCGACCAAGGCCTTCACCTGTCAATTGTCGGTGCTGGCCTCGCTTGCCGTGCGGGCCGGCGTGGCGCGCGGAACGATTTCGCAGGAACAGGAAACGACGCTGGTCCGCCAACTGTCGGAAGCGCCGCGCTATGCCAACCAGGTCCTGAAGCTCGACGGCCAGATCGAAAAGGTCGCGCGCGACCTCTCGCACTACAAGAACGTGCTCTATCTTGGCCGCGATACCAATTTCCCGCTGGCCATGGAAGGCGCGCTGAAGCTCAAGGAAATCTCCTATATCCATGCCGAGGGCTATGCTGCCGGCGAGCTGAAGCATGGGCCGATCGCGCTGATCGACGAGAACATGCCGGTGATCGTCATTGCCCCGCATGACCGGATTTTTGAAAAAACCGTGTCGAACATGCAGGAAGTGGCGGCGCGCGGCGGCAAGATCATCCTGATCACCGACAGCAAGGGTGCCGCGCACGCCACGGTGAAGACGATGGAGACGATCGTGCTGCCGGACGTGCCGGAAATCATCTCGCCGATCATCTACGCGCTGCCGATCCAGATGCTGGCCTATTTCACCGCGGTGTTCATGGGCACCGACGTCGACCAGCCGCGCAACCTGGCGAAATCGGTGACTGTGGAATAGGCGTGGTTTAAAAAATTCGCAGTTCCAAAGCCGGATGCGGTTCATTAATGTCGCGCCGCAATCAGCGCTGCGGTGACCCATGTCCGATGCTTCCAAGACCTCAGGCGTGACCCGGCTGCGGAATTACTTCCTGACAGGCTTTGTCGTGTGCGCGCCGCTGGCGATCACCGCCTACATCGCCTGGTCGTTCATCGGCTGGGTCGATTCCTGGGTGAAACCCTATATTCCGGCGCGTTACAACCCCGATAGCTATCTGCCGGCGCCGGTTCCGGGATTCGGGCTGATCGTCGCCTTGATCTTGATCACCCTGATCGGTTTCCTGACCGCCAATATCGTTGGCCGGGCTATCGTCCTGTTCGGCGAGCGGCTGCTCGGCCGCATGCCGCTGGTGCGCGGCATCTATGGGTCGCTGAAGCAGATCTTCGAGACCGTGCTATCGAACAAGGGCGACATGTTCCGCCAGGTCGGGCTGGTCGAATACCCGCGCAAGGGCGTCTGGTCGCTGGTGTTCGTCGCCGGCGAGAAGGAGACCGAGATCAACCAGAAGCTCGACCAGGAGGGTGATCCGCTGATCGCGGTGTTCATGCCGTGCACGCCCAACCCGACCACCGGCTTCCTGATGTATGTGCCGAAATCCGATATCGTGCTGCTCGACATGACGATCGAGGACGGCGCCAAGCTGATCGTTTCGGCCGGGCTGGTGGCGCCGGCGGTCAAGACGAAAATGGTAACGTTGAACGGCAAGCCGATCGGCGGCCAGATCGGCAATCCGCCTGTGGATGCCGAGCCTCAGCCGGCGCGCAAAAGCCGCACCGCCTCGTCGCGGCCGAACAAATAAAGCAACATGCGAAGGGCGGCGCCGCGTTCGGATTGCAGTTCCGGATCGCGCGACAGGATCAGCCGCGCGTCGTCGCGAGCCGCTTCGAGCAGGTCGGCATGCGCCTCGATGCGCGCCACCTGGAAGCCAGGTGTGCCGGACTGGCGGGTGCCGAGCAACTCGCCTTCGCCACGCAGCTTCAGATCCTCCTCAGCGATGCGAAACCCGTCCTCGGTCTCGCGCATCACTGACAGCCGGCGCGTTGCCGTCTCGCCGAGCGGGTCCTTGTAGAGCAGCACGCAGGACGACGGTTTATCGCCGCGCCCGACCCGGCCGCGCAACTGGTGCAGCTGGGCGAGGCCGAAGCGCTCGGCATGCTCGATGACCATGATCGTCGCATCCGGCACATCGACGCCGACCTCGATGACCGTGGTGGCGATCAGGATGCGTGTCTCGCCGGCCTTGAAGGCGCGCATCGCCTCGTCTTTTTCGACGCCCTTCATGCGCCCGTGTACTAGGCCGATCCGGCCGCCGAACAGGCGCTTCAAGGAGGCAAAACGGTCCTCCGCCGACATCAGCTTGATCTCTTCGGATTCCTCGACCAGCGGACAGATCCAATAGATCTTCTGGCCGTCGGCGACGGCGTCGCGCATGCGGCCGACCAGTTCGTCGAGCCGCTCGAGCGGCAGGGTGACGGTGCGGATCGGCTGGCGCCCGGCCGGCTTTTCCGTCAGCTTCGACACATCCATGTCGCCGAAGGCGGTCAGCACCAGCGTGCGCGGGATCGGCGTCGCCGTCATCACCAGCATGTCGGGCGCGTCGCCCTTGGCGGTGATGGCGAGCCGCTGGTGGACGCCAAACCGGTGCTGCTCGTCGATGACGGCAAGGACCAGGTCGTGGAACGTCACCGTTTGCTGGAACAGCGCGTGGGTGCCGACGACGATGTCGATCTCGCCATTGGCCAGACTGGCCAGCGTCTCGGTGCGCTCGCGGCCCTTTTCGCGCCCGGTGAGGATGGCGATGCGCAGGCCGGCTTGTTCCGCCAACGGCGCAATCGTCGCAAGATGCTGGCGCGCCAGGATTTCGGTCGGCGCCATCAATGCCGCCTGCCCGCCGGCCTCGACAGCGCGCGCCATGGCGAGCAGCGCGACAACCGTCTTGCCGGAGCCGACATCACCCTGCAGCAGGCGCAGCATGCGTTCGGGGTCACCGAGGTCGGCATTGATCTCGGCAAGCGCCATTTCCTGCGAATCGGTCAGCGAATAGGGAAGGGCGGCACGCAGCTTTTCGACGATGCAGCCGTCGCCAACCAGCGGCCGGCCGGACAAGCGGCGGACTTTTGCGCGCACCAGCGCCAGCGACACCTGGCCCGCCAGAAACTCGTCATAGGCGAGACGTCGCCAGGCCGCGCCGTCGACGGACACGTCGATCGGGTCGGCGGGATTGTGGATGCGGGCGAGCGCGTCGCCGAAGGCGGGAAAGCTGCGGCGGCGCAGAAACTCACCCTCCTGCCATTCCGGCAGCACCGGCAAGCGAGCGAGCGCCTGGCCGATTGCCCGGCGCAGCACTTTTCCCGAGAGGCCGGCGGTGAGCGGATAGACCGGCTCGACCAGCGGCAGGTTTTCCGCTTCGCTGGCCAGCGCGATGTGGTCGGGATGAACCATGGTCGGGCGGCCGTTGAACCATTCCATGCGGCCGGAGACCACGACATGCTCGCCCTCCGGCATCGCCTTTTCGAGATAGGCGGCATGCGCATGGAAGAAGGTCAGCGCGATCTCGCCGGTGTCGTCATGGGCGTAAACCCGGTACGGCACCGATCGGTTGCCGCGCGGCGGCGGCTGGTGGCGATCGATGCGCACTTCCAGGGTGACGATCGCGCCTTCAGCCGAACCGGCGATGCCCGGCCGGTTGCGGCGGTCGATCACCGAATGCGGCAGCACGAACAGAAGATCGCCGGCACGTGCGGGGCGGTGATCACCAAGATCGGCCGGCACGATTTTCTCGATCAGTGCGCCGACCTTCGGCCCGACGCCGGCAAGCGAGGTGATCGGGACAAACAGCGGATCGAGGAGGGAAGGTCTCATGGGTGAGAGACCACGCGATGTCGGCGCTCACCCCCCTCTGTCCTGCCGGACATCTCCCCCTCAAGGGGGGAGATCGGCAGCTCTGGCCTCATCGCCCATCCTGCAGCGGTGGAGATTGGCGAAATCAGTCGCGACGGCAAATCTCCCCCCTTGAGGGGGAGATGGCCGGCAGGCCAGAGGGGGGTGCCTGGGCCGATGTTGTCAGGAGTGTATGTCACACCGGGATGTTAGACACCCACCGGACCGTTGCAAGGCTGACACCGCGCTCTATCCACGCTATATGCGCCGCTTCAGGCAAGGATGCTGGACGATGACCGGAACGAGACGATCAAGCGAGGGGCTCGACGCCCGCCGCCGCAAGCTTCTGTTTCGATCCTGGCATCGCGGCATGCGCGAAATGGACCTTATTCTCGGCAGTTTCGCCGACGCCGAGATCGGCGCCTTGACCGGCGACGAACTCGACCAATATGAGAGGCTCCTCGAAATTGCCGATACCGAATTCCTGCCCTTGATCACCGGCCAGCGGCCGATTCCGGCTGACATCGACTGTGCCGTCCTGCAAAAAATCCTGGCGTCGCGCCAGGCGATGACATTCTGAAATACGTGATTTCATGAGCCTGATCCCCACAATCGGCCTGCCGAAAGGCCGCGCCGGCCAGTTCATCGTCGACGGCGTCGCCGACGGTTACGAAGCCTTCGCGCTGGTGCAGGCCGCGCACGAGATCGCGCCTGACAAGCCGGTGCTGTTCGTGGCACGCGACGGCCAGCGCCTGCCTTCGATCGTCGAGGCGCTTTCCTTCGCCGCGCCTGGCCTGCCGGTGCTCGAACTGCCGGCCTGGGATTGTCTGCCCTATGACCGCGTTTCGCCCGGCTCGGATGCAGCCGCGCGGCGACTGGACGCGCTCACCGCGATGGTCGCGTTGGCAAAAAACCCGCACCGCGCCGTCATCCTGACCACCGCCAACGCGCTGCTGCAGCGCATTCCGCCGGCAAGCCTTGTCGAGGCGCAGACATTTCACGCCAAACCCGGCAACCAGATCGACATGAACGCACTGGCGTCGCGGCTGGAGATATCAGGCTTCGAGCGGGTGCCGACCGTGCGCGGCGTCGGCGAGTTCGCAGTGCGCGGCGGCATTCTGGACCTGTTGGCGCCGGGCTGGACGGAAGCGCTCAGGCTCGATTTCTTCGGCGATACGCTGGAATCGATCCGCGTCTTCGACGCCGCCACGCAGCGCACCACCGGCCAGCGCAAGTCGATGGCGCTGCAGGCGATGAGCGAAGTGGCGCTGACGCCGGAGACCATCAGCCGCTTCCGCCGCTCCTACATCGACGCTTTTGGCGCGCCCTCGCGTGACGATGGGCTCTATGCGGCGGTCAGCGAGGGACGGCGTTTTGCCGGCATGGAGCACTGGCTGCCGTTCTTCTACGAGCGGCTGGAGACGGTGTTCGACTATCTGCCGGACACGCCTGTCGTGTTCGATCATCTGGCGCATGAGGCGCTGGCGGAGCGCCATGCGCTGATCCTCGACCATTACGAGGCGCGCAGGAAGCAGGCCGACGGCACGCTGAAGGACGCCGTCCCCTACAAGCCGGTGCCGCCCGACCTGCTTTATCTGTCGCCGGAAAACCTCATCGCCTCGCTTGGCCCGCGCGAGGCGATCGACTTCACGCCGTTCGACGCGCCCGACGCCGGCGCCAGGAAAATCTTCCATGCCGGGTCGCGGCATGGCCGCAGCTTCGTCGAGGAACGCGCCGACCCCAACGTCAACGTCTTCGACGTCGTCGTAAAACACATTGCCGACGAGCGCGCCGCCCGCCGCCGCGTCGTCGTCGCCGGCTGGACCGAAGGTTCGCTCGACCGGCTCGGCCAGATCCTGGCCGAGCATAATCTCGGCAATCTCAAGCCGGTGGCCACGCTGGACGAGGCGGAAAAGCTCCAACCGGGGCAGGCGGGACTTGCCGTGCTGCCGCTCGAATCCGGCTTCGAGACCGAGAAACTGGTCGTCGTCGCCGAGCAGGACATTCTGGGCGACCGGCTCATCCGTCGCTCGAAGCGCAAGAAGCGCCCTTCCGATTTCATCGCCGAAGCCTCGGCGTTGTCCTCCGGCGACATCGTCGTCCATAGCGACCACGGTATTGGCCGCTTCATCGGGCTGCGCACCATCGAGGCGGTCGGCGCACCGCATGATTGCCTCGAAATCCATTACGCCGGCGACGACCGGCTGTTCCTGCCGGTGGAGAACATCGAGCTTTTGTCGCGCTATGGCTCGGATTCGGCCGAAGCGACATTGGACAAGCTTGGCGGCGGCGCCTGGCAGTCCAGAAAAGCGCGGCTGAAGAAACGCCTGCTCGACATGGCCGGACAGTTGATCCGCATCGCCGCCGAGCGGCAGATGCGCGCTGCCCCTTCGCTGGTGCCGGCAGACAGTCTCTATGACGAATTCGCCGCGCGGTTTCCCTATGAGGAGACCGACGATCAGCAGACGGCGATCGATTCGGTCATGGGCGACCTGGGCGCCGGCAAGCCGATGGACCGGCTGATCTGCGGCGATGTCGGCTTCGGCAAGACGGAGGTCGCCCTTCGCGCCGCCTTCATTGCGGCGATGGAAGGCTTTCAGGTCGCGGTGGTGGTGCCGACAACGCTGCTGGCGCGCCAGCATTTCAAGACCTTCTCGCAGCGCTTCTCCGGCCTGCCGATCCGCGTCGCCCAGGCCTCGCGGCTGGTCGGTGCCAAGGAACTGGCAGAGGCCAAGAAAGGCATCGCCGACGGCACCGTCGACATCGTCATCGGCACTCACGCGCTGCTCGGCTCGTCGATCTCGTTCAAGAATCTCGGCCTGTTGATCATCGACGAGGAACAGCATTTTGGCGTCAAGCACAAGGAGCGGCTGAAGGACCTGAAGAGCGACGTGCATGTGCTGACGCTGTCGGCGACGCCGATCCCGCGCACGCTGCAACTGGCGTTGACCGGGGTGCGCGAACTGTCGCTGATCGCCACGCCGCCGGTCGACCGCCTGGCGGTGCGCACCTTCATCTCGCCCTTCGACCCGCTGGTCATCCGCGAGACCCTGCTGCGGGAACGCTACCGCGGCGGTCATTCCTTCTATGTCGTGCCGCGCATCAGCGATCTGGCGGAAATTCATGATTTCCTTCGTGAATCCGTACCTGAGCTAAAGGTGGCTGTCGCTCACGGCCAGATGCCGCCCGGCGAGCTCGACGACATCATGAACGCCTTCTACGACGGCCAGTACGATGTGCTGTTGTCGACCACCATCGTCGAATCCGGCCTCGATATCCCGACCGCCAACACGCTGATCGTGCATCGCGCCGACATGTTCGGCCTGTCGCAGCTCTACCAGCTGCGCGGCCGCGTCGGCCGCTCGAAGGTGCGCGCCTATGCGCTGTTCACGCTGCCGGCCAACCGCAAGCTGACCGATACCGCCGAGCGCCGGCTGAAAGTGCTGCAGTCGCTCGACACGCTCGGCGCCGGTTTCCAGCTCGCCAGCCACGATCTCGACATCCGAGGTGCTGGCAATCTTCTCGGAGAAGAGCAGTCCGGCCACATCAAGGAGGTCGGCTTCGAGCTCTACCAGCAGATGCTGGAGGAGGCCGTTGCCGAGGTCAAGGATTCCGGCGAGGTGCAGGATGGCGGCTGGTCGCCGCAGATCGCCGTCGGCACGGCGGTGATGATCCCCGAAAGCTATGTTCCGGACCTGCAGCTGCGGCTGGCGCTCTACCGCCGCCTCGGCGATCTCGAAAACACCGAGGAGATCGACGCTTTCGGCGCCGAGCTGATCGACCGCTTCGGACCGCTGCCGGAGGAAGTGAAGCATCTCTTGAAGATCGTCTTCATCAAGGCGCTGTGCCGCAAGGCCAATGTCGAAAAGCTCGATGCCGGACCAAAGGGCGTCGTCATCCATTTCCGCAAGCGCGAGTTCTCCAACCCCGTCGGGCTGGTCACCTTCATCGGCGAGCAGGGTTCGCTGGCCAAGATCCGGCCGGACCACAGCGTCGTTTTCGTCCGCGACTGGCCGACACCTGAAAAGCGGCTGGCCGGTTCAGCGGTCGTCATGACGCAGCTGGCAAGGCTGGTGGAGAAGGCGGCTTAGCGCGGCTCAGCCGGCTCCCCCTTCTCCCCTTGTGGGAGAAGGTGGCCGCGAAGCGGTCGGATGAGGGGTGTTCCAGCTTGGCAAAACCGCGCTCCGGCCAACACCCCTCATCCGTCTTGGCGCTGCGCGCCAATCCACCTTCTCCCACAAGGGGAGAAGGAAAGACAGGCGGCGAGCTTGTGCCATTCGCCACCACCGAAATTCCGGTCTAGAATAGGAAATCGGCTTCGTGTATGGAGCCGCGATCCCCATATTGGGGCGAAATGGCGGGCGACAGCACCCGCTGGAAAGAATTTTGGGTGCAACGATGACGAAATGGTCGCCGAATTCGTGGAGAGCAAAGCCGATCCAGCAGGTTCCTGCCTATCCGGATCTTGCCGCGCTGAAGAACACGGAAGCCCAGCTCGCCACCTTTCCGCCGCTGGTTTTTGCAGGTGAGGCACGCAAGCTGAAGAAGCAGCTTGCGACCGTCGCTGCCGGTGACGCATTCCTTCTGCAGGGCGGCGATTGCGCCGAGAGTTTTGCCGAACATGGCGCGGACAACATCCGCGACTTCTTCCGCGTCTTCCTGCAGATGTCCGTGGTGTTGACCTTCGCCGGCGCGCAGCCGGTGATGAAGGTCGGCCGTGTTGCCGGCCAGTTCGCCAAGCCGCGCTCGTCCGACGCCGAGACCAAGGGCGGCGTGACGCTGCCCAGCTATCGCGGCGACATCATCAACGGCATCGAATTCGACGCCAAGTCGCGCATTCCCGATCCCGCACGCCAGGAGATGGCCTACCGCCAGTCGGCGGCGACGCTCAACCTGTTGCGCGCGTTTGCGCAGGGCGGCTACGCCAGCCTGGAGAACGTGCATCAATGGATGCTCGGCTTCGTGTCCGACAGCCCGCAGGGCGAGAAATACGAGTCGCTCGCCAACCGCATCACCGAGACGATGGACTTCATGAAGGCTGTCGGCATCACCTCGGAGACCAATTACGCGCTGCGCGAGACCGACTTCTACACCAGCCACGAGGCGCTGCTGCTCGGCTACGAGGAGGCGCTGACCCGCGTCGATTCGACCTCCGGCGACTGGTATGCAACCTCCGGCCACATGATCTGGATCGGCGATCGCACCCGCCAGCCCGACCATGCCCATGTCGAATACTGCCGTGGCATCAAGAACCCGCTGGGCCTGAAATGCGGCCCGTCGCTGACGCCGGACGGGTTGCTGCAGCTCATCGACCTGCTCAACCCGGAAAACGAGCCCGGCCGGCTGACGCTGATCGCGCGCTTCGGCTCCGACAAGGTCGCCGAGCATCTGCCGAAGCTGGTGCGCGCGGTGCAGAAGGAAGGCCGCAGCGTGGTGTGGTCGTCGGACCCGATGCATGGCAACACGATCGAGGCCGCCGGCTACAAGACACGGCCATTCGACCGCATCCTGAAGGAAGTGCAGAGCTTCTTCGAGGTGCATCGCGCCGAAGGCACGCATCCGGGCGGCATCCATATCGAGATGACCGGCAAGAACGTCACCGAATGCACCGGTGGCGCCCGCGCCATCACCGCCGAGGAATTGCAGGACCGCTACCACACCCATTGCGACCCGCGCCTCAACGCCGACCAGGCGATCGAACTGGCGTTCCTGGTCTCGGACCTGCTCAAGAAAAGCCACCCGGTCCAGCACAAGCAGGCCGTCAACGGCTGATTTTCAGTCGCCATCGATTAAGAGGCGCCGGAGAAAGCCCCAGCCCCTGAGGAACCCGGACCACTGGACGGCTCATCACCGCCGGGTATCTTCGGGCTACCCGCCTTGGGCAATGCAATCAGTTGTGCATTTTCGTGCGAGGACATAAACGGAGGCGCTGGCGGCAAGCCGTACTTCTGACCTTGAAGCCGCTCGGTAAGGAAAGCCTTACCCAGGGCGTGACGCTGCTGCGCTACGCACTCGCCGGCTAGCGGCCGCGCTCCCAGCGCAGTCCGTTGAGCCGGGGATCGGCGGCAAACGCCGTCCTGGAAAACTCGATCCGGTTTTGCGGGAACTCGCAGATCGCCTGCACGCCGAAGGCGCCCAGCCTGATGCGCCAGGTGTGGGGTTCCAGCGGTTTCGGCTTGGCAAAGCCGCTGCATGCCAGCAGCGCCACGTTAGCGCCTTTCGGGTCGCGCACGGAGCGATAGCGGATCGCCTCCAGCCCGGCTTCGCGCGCGACATCGGCAATATTTTGGCAGGCCGCATAGTCGGTCGGGTGCGTCCACGCCGCCGCGTCGCGGTCGAGCGGCGGCCGCGTCAGGTCGATCACCTTTGTGCTGCGTATCGCTGCGGCGAAGGCGGTGTATTCGGCGGCGTCGCGTGGCCACGGCGTAGCCGGCGATTCGGCGAAGAACAGCAGGCGGTAAAAAGCCATCTCAGAGACGGCGGTCATAATGGTTTCCGCCGCATAGTAGACGCCCTTGGTCCTGCCGGCGCGGCGGAAGCGCGAACCGTGCGGATAGATCGAGCCGTAGCGGAAGGGCGTTGCCAGGAGATAATGCAGATGCCGGCATTCCAAGGGGATTTGCGGCTTGGTTTCCTCGATCAGGTCTTCGAGGACGGCCTGCTCGTCGAGCGTGTCAACGACTTTCAATGTCGAGACGCGGTGCTGCGCCTCGACCATGCGCCAGTATTTGCCGTCGAGCCCATCCTTGCCATCGAGCCCATGCTTGCCACCTCGTTTGGTGGCTTCAGACGAGAGCGCGTCGGGAGTCCAGATAGGCGATGACATCGACAAGCCCTGATATCGTCACGATT
Source organism: Mesorhizobium sp. WSM2561 (assembly GCF_000513915.1). Classification (NCBI taxonomy): domain Bacteria; kingdom Pseudomonadati; phylum Pseudomonadota; class Alphaproteobacteria; order Hyphomicrobiales; family Phyllobacteriaceae; genus Mesorhizobium; species Mesorhizobium sp. WSM2561. The sequence goes on along the minus strand of NZ_AZUX01000040.1, from coordinate 35,129 downwards.
TTTTCGAGCGGGATGCCATCGAAGGCCGTGTTGGCATTCTTCAGCCATGCCCGGGCGACAGTCTCGTCGCCGCCGACAGTGGCGTCGAGCGAGCGGAACAGGCGGACGAACAGCACGGCAAGCTCGAACGGCTTGGTTCCACGCTCCAGCAGGAATTCCTGCCTGCGCATGCGCGAAACCGTGGCTTCCGAAACCCCGATGATGGAGGCCAGCATCCTGGCGGTAATGTCCAGCAGGTCGGCGGCGCGCAGCGTCGCCTTGGTCAGCACTGCATTTTCGGCCGTGTTGGCGGCGAGATTGGGTTGCATTGTCGGCAGCGTCTCCTTTCTGGTGAAAATATAGCCCATAAAAATTCATATGGAAAGATATTGCTTTAACAATTGGCGGACCGTCGAGAGGCTGTTGGCGCGGCCTGCCGCTTTGTCCAAACCGTGCTGTGCGGAACACGCCCGTCGAATGTCGCATTCGCTTGAGCACGGCCGCTGCAAAACTGGAATCCTGGCAAGGGACGCCGAGGATCACGGCTGCGTCGGGAGGCCCGAGATGGACAACACACATAGCGGCTCTTGCCTGTGCGGGGCTGTGCGGTTCAAGACGCGAGGGGCCTTGCGCGGCGTCATCTACTGCCACTGCTCGCAATGCCGGAAGCAGAGCGGGCATTTCTACGCTGCAACCAATGTTGCCAACGCAGACATCACGATTATGGGCGCGGAAAGCATCACCTGGTACGAAGCATCTTCGTTTGCCAGGCGCGGTTTCTGCAAGACATGCGGCTCGTTGCTGTTCTGGAAGCCGCAGGATGATGAATATGTTTCGGTTCTCGCCGGACTGTTCGACAAGCCCACCGGACTTCAGGGCCAATGCCACATATTCGTCGGCGACAAGGGCGACTACTACATGATCGACGATGGGCTGCCGCAGTTCGAAAAGTCGACGCCGTCGATCAAGGTCGCCGATGAGTGACAAGCTCGCCGGCAAATGATTTTTGCAGCCATCGCCTTATTCCCTTGATCCGGCCATTGCGCTATCCCCTGCCGGTGGTTCGGAAAGGTTTGGCATGCAGCGGCTGATCGATGCTTTCTTCAATTCCGTGCGGGCATTTCGCAAATTGGCTTCCAGCGAAAAAGCCTTCCAGCAGGAACTGATGCTGCTCGTGCTGGCGCTGCCGCTCGGCTGGTTTGTTTCGGTGTCGTGGCGCGGCTATGCGCTGCTGATCGGCGCGGTGCTGCTGCTGATCATGGTCGAAGTGCTGAACACCGGCATCGAGGCCGCATGCGATGCGTTCAGCCGGGAGTTCAACGTCGATATCCAGCTCGCCAAGGACTGCGGTTCGCTGGCGGTGCTGATTTCGGTGGTGATCGTTGCCGGCGTCTGGGGCATCGCCATCATCGAGCGAATCATGGGGCTACCGATCTAGCCATCAAACCCCTACATGCCGGTCACCACAACCTGATCCCATGATCTGTTCCGAAAACCGGTATCCACTTTCCGGGATCATGGTCTGAGGAGACCGACATGACCGCCGATTCCCTGCTGCTCGAACGCGCAGGCCTGCCGGACGATTTGCGCTGGCTTGCTGAAAAATACCCGCGCGAGGTCTGGCAGTGCCACGCAAATATCCATGGCATCGCCACTATGTGGCTGCAGCGGCACGACATGTTCCGCGAGCTCGGCGGCATGCTGATCAACGGCATTGGCGACTATCGCGAGGGCAGGCTGACGGCGCCGGAGTTCGCGGGCTGGTTCGCGCCGCGCCTCAACCATTTTCTCGGTCATCTCGATGGCCATCATAATGTCGAGGATATCCATTACTTTCCGGTCTTCGCCAAGGCCGAGACCCGGCTGAAGCGCGGCTTCGAGATTCTCGATGCCGATCATCATACGATCCATGAAGGGCTGGAGCGCAATGCCGAGGCCGCAAACGCTTTCATCCGCACGCTAAGCGAGAGCGAGGACAAGCAGCGCTTTGCCGCCGATGCCTATGCCGACGAGAACAGCCGGCTGATCGCCATGCTGACCCGGCATCTTGCCGACGAGGAAGACCTGATCATCCCGCTAATCCTTGATCGCGGCGACCGGGCGCTCGGCATCGACTGATCCTCACTTCTCCTTGCTGCGCTCCTTCTTGGCAATGGTGTGAGCGATGAACCAGGCGAGGATCGCTGCTGCCAGGCCAATCGCCAGGGCGATCAACAATCGCTCGTGACGGACCAACGCCTGGCCGACGATGCGCTCCGCGCCAAGCCCGAACACATAGCCGATGGTGGTGAACAATCCGGCCCAGACCATCGATGAAATGGCGTTGAGAATGACAAAGCGCGTCACGGCAATGCCGGATAATCCGGCCGCGATGCCGCCGACAAGGCGCAGGCCATAGATAAAGCGGTTCGTCAGCACGAAAATGTCGGGATGGGTGGAGACAAGACGATAGGCGTGGCTGAAACCTGGCCGGCCCTTCAGTTTGACCACGAACGGATGGTCGGCGAAGCTTCGTCCGAGGATAAAGAAACAGCTGTCGCCGGCAAAGGCGCCGATGGCGGCCGCCAGGAACGCCTGCCACAGGACGAAAACATGCTGATGCGCGAAAAAACCGCCGAGGAGGGCGGCACTTTCGCCCTCGGCGACACAGCCCAGGAAGACGGCAATCAGCCCATATTGCTCGATGAGGTTGTGGATGGCATCCGTCATGAAGGCGTCCGCTGCTTCGACAGTATCTCGTCGATCCGCTTCACCTGTTCGGCCAGCTGCGCGATCTCGTCGCGCATGCCAACGATCTGGCTGTGGCGCAGTTCGTCCAGCTTCTCATGCAGCGCCATGATCTCGATCTCGGCCTTGAGATTGACCTCGTAGTCGTGGGCGGCGTCGATGCGGTCGCGCTCGGCCTGGCGGTTCTGCGCCATCATGATCACCGGCGCCTGCAGTGCAGCGACCATCGACAGGATAAGGTTGAGGAAGATGAAGGGATAGGGATCGAAGGCGTCGCGCGACAGAAGCCAGGCATTGCCTGACGTCCACAGGATCAGAAAGGCGATGAAGCCGAGAATGAAGGACCACGAACCGCCGATCCGGGCGATGGTGTCGGCGAGGCGGTCGCCAAACGTCTGGTGAAAAGCGACGGCCCTGTTGGTGTCCTTCGCGATCGTGGTGCGTTCGAGCGTGCTTTGCAGCACCTGGCTCTCGACCTGGCTTAGGCCATCCGGCCTTCGCCTCAGCCAGCGGTTTGCCAGCTCTTCGATCGTCTTGTTCATTGTCGCCTCCGTCGTCAGCGTCCGCATAGACGTAGAGGCTGCCGGTTCGCGCGGGAAGTGGTAGATTGACGCGACAGGGTGAGGAAACAATGATGGATTTTCAGAAAATCCGCGCCCGCGCGGCCAAACGCAAGGGCGGGGAAGCGGTGCTGGCGTCGCTGCTGGGGCCGATGCCCGACAATGCCGCGGTGGCTGACATTAGCGACGACCGCATCCTGTCGACGATGGCCGAGCGTGTTTTTGCCGCGGGTTTCGTCTGGCGCGTCATCGAGCAGAAATGGCCGGGTTTCGAACAAGCGTTCCTCGGCTTCGAGCCGAAGCGGCTGTTGTTCCAGCCTGACGATTTCTGGCACGAGCTGACGGTCGACGAGCGCATCGTGCGCAATCCGCAGAAGATCAAGTCGGTTCGCGACAACGCGGCTTTCGTCGAGCGTGTGTCGAAGGAGCACGGCGGCTTTGGCAGGTTCCTCGCCGACTGGCCAGAAGACGACCAGGTTGGACTGATGGCCTTTCTCGCCAAGCACGGCAGCCGGCTCGGCGGCAATACCGGCCAGTATTTTTTGAGGTGGCTGGAGTGGGACGCCTTCATCGTCTCAGGCGACATGGCGGCCGCACTGCGCGACGCCGGCCTGGACATCGCCGAACACCCGACCTCGAAGCGGGATCTCGACAAGATCCAGAACCAGATCAATGCCTGGGCGGCGGATACCGGGCTGCCGCGCCGGCATATTTCGCGCATCCTGGCGATGTCGATCGGCGAAAACCATTCGCCGCAGGCACTGCGCGAATATATGGGCGAATAGGACGCGATCGGTATCCGGCGGTCCGATCGGTCTTACGAATGACATGTGTCATACGGTCTGACACGAATGACCTAGGTCATTCGGTCTGGGGTGGTCCAAGCAAACGCCATTGCCCGGCCAATTCTGTCGCGCTAAGTCAGCAGGCATGACCGACAAGACCGCTTCCGACATATTGCGCATCGCCGTCGCCCAGCTCAATCCAACGGTTGGCGATATCGCCGGCAATCTCGCCAAGGCGCGCGAGGCGAGGGCGGATGCCGCTCGCCAGGGCGCCGACATCGTGCTGTTCACCGAGCTTTTCCTTGCTGGGTATCCGCCCGAAGACCTGGTGCTGAAACCGGCGTTCCTGAAGGCCTGCGAGCGAGCGGCGCAGGATTTCGCTGGCGATACTGCCGATGGCGGGCCTGGCTTCATTATTGGCACCCCGCTGAAGCGCAAGAGCGGCACGCACAATTCGATCATCTTTGCCGATGGCGGCAAGATCCTTGCCGAGCGCTACAAGCTCGATCTGCCGAACTACGGCGAATTCGACGAGAAGCGCGTCTTCCAGGCCGGCCCAGAAATCCAGGGGCCGGTCAATTTCCGCGGCGTGCGCCTGGGAATTCCGATCTGCGAAGACATCTGGGGCGATGTCGGCGTCTGCGAGACGCTGGCCGAAAGCGGCGCGGAAATCCTGCTGGTGCCGAACGGCTCGCCCTATTATCGCGGCAAGGTCGATGTCCGCCACCAAATTGTCATCCGCCAGGTCATCGAATGCGGATTGCCGATCATCTACGCCAACCAGCTTGGCGGCCAGGACGAGCTGATCTTCGACGGCGCGTCGTTTGCCATAGGTTCTGACAAGACGCTGGCCTTCCAGATGAGCCAGTTCGAGGAAACGGTCAACGTCACCACCTGGAAGCGCCGCGCCGCGGCAGGCGCGCAACTTGGAAATGGTCCTGATGGCTGGGTCTGCTCCGAAGGACCGATGTCAAAAATCCCGGAAAAGGAGGAGGCCGATTACCGCGCCTGCATGCTGGGTCTGCGCGACTACGTCAACAAGAACGGTTTCAGGAATGTCGTGCTCGGGCTTTCCGGCGGCATCGATTCGGCGATCTGCGCCGCACTTGCCGTCGATGCGCTCGGCGAGGAACGGCTGCGCGCCGTGATGATGCCCTACCGCTACACTTCTAAGGACTCGCTCAAAGACGCCGAGGATTGCGCCCGCGCGCTCGGCTGCCGTTACGACATCGTGCCGATCTTCGAGCCGGTTGACGGATTCCTGCATACGCTGACGCAGCTTTTCGAGGGCACCAAGCAAGGCATCACCGAGGAAAACCTGCAGAGCCGCGCGCGCGGCACGATTTTGATGGCGATCTCCAACAAGTTCGGCTCGATGGTGGTCACCACCGGCAACAAGAGCGAGATGTCGGTCGGCTACGCCACGCTCTACGGCGACATGAATGGCGGCTTCAACCCGATAAAAGACCTCTACAAGATGCAGGTCTATGCGCTGGCGCGCTGGCGCAATACGCATGTGCCGCCGGGTGCGCTGGGCCCTTCCGGCGAGGTGATCCCGAACAACATCATCGACAAGGCGCCGTCGGCGGAACTGCGTGAGAACCAGACGGATCAGGACTCGCTGCCGCCCTATCCGGTGCTGGACGACATATTGGAGTGTCTGGTCGAGAACGAGATGGGTGTCGATGAGATCGTGGCCCGCGGCCACGACCGGGCAACGGTGACGCGCATCGAGCACCTGCTCTACATCGCCGAATACAAGCGCCGGCAGGCAGCGCCGGGCGTGAAGATCACCAAAAAGAATTTCGGCCGCGACCGCCGTTATCCCATCACCAACCGGTTCAGGGACGGCGGATAGATCGCCGTTTTTTGCTGCTGTGAAATGGTTGCGGCCGCACGATCAGTGGCACAGCCATGTCGACCGCATTCCGGCCGCCTGACCGTGGAAATCGCACAACCCGCGATTGTTGCAAAATCGCCTCACCAGTTGGACCAGATGCGCTTTTGGCCTTCCATTGACTTGGCGCGGCGTTGACGCGACTCTATAAACGCCTTTCCGCGATCCCTACGCATCGGCCTGAAAATCGGAATCGATTTTCAGAAAGCACGATGCGCAGATTCAAGAAGTTAGAGCGTACTTTGTGCGTCCGAATGGACGCACGTCGCTCTAATGGGAGGACCGAATGCCAGGATTTGACATCGTTATACGAGGCCGCGAAGCCTAGGTTTCAGAGGGCGCGCCGGAAGGTTTTCACCTTCATGGCCAGGCCCATCTGACAACAGGCATTCGTCGATGCCGGTCGCCGCCCGTATTCGGGCGAGCCGCCAATATGCCGAACCTTCCGCATTCCCGGGCACTCACGCGCCCAACGCGGTTTTCTCAATTTCGACCTTACCGGGACCGGGCTCGTTTGCGCCCGAATGACATCATGGCTCGTTTTAAGATCGATTTGCGCGCCGGCGCCTTTCGCAGCGTCCTTGGCTTCACGCTCAGTCATTGGCGGCGCCAGCCGTGGCGGCTTTCGCTCATCATGGGCACATTCCTGCTGTCGACCTTGGCCGACGTGCTGACGCCGCTCTATTCCGGCCGGCTGGTCGACGCCGTCGCCAGCAGTGCTGCGGCCGACGATGTCGCCTGGGACGCGGCGATGGCGGCCTTTTCGATGCTGGTGGCGCTGGCGCTCACCGGTGTCGTGCTGCGCAACCTCGCCTTCATGGCCATCGTCGAATTGACCCTGAAGATGATGGCGGATATCGCCGCCGACGCCTTCCACCGGGTCCAGCGTTTCTCCACCGACTGGCACGCCAACAGCTTCGCCGGATCGACCGTGCGCAAGATAACCCGTGGCATGTGGGCGCTCGACCTGCTCAACGACACGATCCTGATCGCGCTGCTGCCGTCCGTCGTCATGCTCGTCGGCTCGACGCTGCTGCTCGGCTGGTTCTGGCCGCTGATGGGTGCTGTCGTCGCCGCAGGCTCGGTGCTGTTCATCGCGGTGACGGCGCTGCTGTCGCTTGGCTATGTCGCGCCCGCGGCAAGGCTTGCCAATGCATGGGACACGCGCCTTGGCGGCTCTCTGGCCGATGCGGTGAGCTGCAACGCCGTGGTCAAGGGCTTTGGCGCCGAGGAACGCGAGGAAACACGCCTCGCCAAGGTCGTCGCCAGATGGCGCGCCCGCACGCGCCGCACCTGGGTGCGCGGCACCATCAACGGCACCACGCAAGGATCGATGCTGCTGCTTCTGCGAACAGCGGTGATCGGATTTTCGCTGCTTTTGTGGTCGTGGGGGCAGGCGAGCGCCGGCGATGTCACCTTCGTGCTGACCTCGTTCTTCGTGCTGCAAGGCTATCTGCGCGATATCGGCACGCACATCCGCAATTTGCAGCGCTCGATCAACGACATGGAGGAACTGGTCGACTTCCAGTTCGAGCCGCTCGGCATCGAGGATGTGCCCGGCGCCAGGCCGATCCGCATCACCGACGGCCGCATCAGCTTCGACAACGTCACCTTCCATTATGGCAGCCACCGACTGCCGCTCTATCGCGACTTTTCGGTGGACATCGCGCCGGGCGAGCGCGTCGGGCTGGTCGGCCATTCGGGTTCGGGCAAGACGACCTTCGTCAAGCTGATCCAGCGGCTTTACGACGTGAACGCGGGAACGATCCTGATCGACGGCCAGGATATTTCCGGGGTGGCGCAGGCGTCGCTGCGCGGGCAGATCGCTATCGTCCAGCAGGAGCCGATCCTGTTCCACCGGTCGCTGGCCGAAAACATCGCTTATGCCCGGCCGAGCGCGACGCAGGCCGAGATCGAGCATGCCGCACGGCTGGCAAGCGCGCACGACTTCATCGTCGATCTGCCGAAAGGCTATGGCACGCTGGTTGGCGAGCGCGGCGTGAAACTATCGGGCGGCGAGCGCCAGCGGGTGGCGATCGCGCGGGCTTTCCTCGCCGATGCGCGGGTCCTCATTCTGGACGAGGCAACATCGAGCCTCGATTCGGAATCGGAGGTGCTGATCCAGCAGGCGATGGAGCGGCTGATGGTCGGTCGCACGACGCTGGTCATCGCGCACCGGCTTTCGACAGTGCGAGCGCTTGACAGGCTTCTGGTGTTCGATCGCGGCCGCATCGTCGAGGAGGGCTCGCATGATCAGCTGATCCGGCTGCAAGGCGGCATCTACCGCCGGCTGTTCGAGCGCCAGGCGCTCGAATTGACCAAGGGGCTGGCGAGCTGACGACTTACGGCGCCGCGCGCGTCCAACAACTTTGAATCTGCGCATCGTGCTTTCCGAAAATCGGTTCCGATTTTCGGGCCGATGCGCTAAAACGCGCGGCGCTGCCGCCTTTTCATCGCCTTCGTCATGTCTTATGTCTGCGGCCAAGCGCGGGGGCGTGTCTTGTCAACAGCAAAACCATCCGGTACGCCCCATTCATGACAGTTACCGTCCGTTTCGCCCCATCACCCACCGGCCGCATTCATATCGGCAATGCGCGCACTGCGCTGTTCAACTGGCTGTTCGCCATGAACAACAAGGGCCGCTTCATCCAGCGCTTCGACGACACCGACGTCGCACGCTCGACGCAGGAATTCTCCGACGCCATCCTCTACGACCTGCATTGGCTTGGCATCTTTCCCGACGCCACGGAATACCAGTCACGGCGCTTCGAGATCTACGATGCGGCGGTGGAGAAATTGAAGGCGGCGCGCCTTCTCTATGCCTGCTACGAAACACCGGAAGAGCTTGATCTCAGGCGCAAGGTGCGCCGCACGCGCGGCCTGCCGCCGGTCTACGGCCGCGAGGCGCTGACGCTGACGGCCGAGCAGGTCGCCGAATACCAAGCCGATGGCCGCCGGCCGCATTGGCGCTTTCTCCTGCCCAATTTCACCAGCGATCCGCTGCAGCCGGAGCGCACCGAAATCCACTGGAACGATCTGGTGCGGGGCGAGGAAACCGTCGACCTAGCCTCGCTTTCCGACCCGGTTCTCATGCGCGAGGACGGCACCTATCTCTATACTCTGCCTTCGGTGGTCGACGACATCGAGATGGGGATCAGCCATGTCATCCGCGGCGACGACCACGTCACCAATACCGGCGTGCAGTTGGCCTTGTTCCAGGCGCTGGGTGCCGAGCCGCCGGTGTTCGGCCACCACAATCTGTTGACCACCGCATCGGGCGAGGGCCTGTCGAAGCGGAGCGGCGGGCTGTCCATCGAAAGCCTGCGCGAGACCGGCATCGAGCCGATGGCCGTCGCCTCGCTGGCGGTGCTCGTCGGCACCTCGGAAAACGTCGTCGCGGTGCAGACGATGGCTGAGCTTGCCGAGCGCTTCGATCCGGCGGCGACATCGAAATCCCCGGCCAAATTCGATCCGGACGAGCTCTTCGTGCTCAATCGCACGCTGCTGCACCATATGCCGTTTTCCGAGGCGCGCGACCGGCTGATCGTGCTCGGCATTTCCGGCGAACAGGCGGAGCCCTTCTGGCTGGCGGTGCGCGGCAATCTCGACAGGCTGGCCGATGCAGCAATCTGGTGGCGCACACTTCGCGACGGCCCGCAGGAGCAGCCGGACTTTTCCGACCCCGACCGCGAGTTCCTTCGCCAGGCGTTCGACCTTTTGCCGGAAGACCCCTGGAATGGGTCGGTCTGGAAGGAGTGGACCGGCAGGATCAGGGAAGCAACCGGCCGCAAGGGCAAAGCGCTGTTCACGCCGCTCAGGCTGGCGCTTACCGGCCAGCCCTCGGGGCCGGAGCTTGCAGATCTGTTGCCGCTGCTGGGTCGGGAAGAAACGTTGGCCCGACGACCCTGACCTTGCGCTGTTCCGGCGGCGGCAAGGTCGTCGGCGAGGGTTTTGCGGCATGGGGCTCGATGGCTTCGCGATCGAGCCGGCCTTCGGCGGGGTCAGCCTGTTCCGGGCCTGGCGGGTTGCCGGCAATGATCTCGAAATTTCGCGCGGCGTTGCAGCCGCAGGCCGGCGGACGCGCGGGCTGTCTGTAGAGATAGGCGGTCGGCAGCTCGCTGTAGGGCCTGCCGGTTACCGAAGACGTCATGCCGCCCGAGTCGTCGCCAAAGCCGCGCGCATAAAACACCTGCATCTCGGTGCCGGGGCAACTCGAATCGCAGTTCTTCTGGTCGCGCTCGAAATCGCCCAGCGAGGCGGCGTTCGACATCGGGAAGAAATAGCCGTCGCAGGTGCGAACGCACATGGTGCGGAATTCGCCGTGCGGCTGGCCCATGTCGTCGGCATTATCGAGCATAGTGCGGATGTCGCGCGGACCCACGGCTTGATCGGGCTCTTCAGGCCGGTCGGACGCGCCGGGGCCAATTGCGTCGCTGCCCAAAAGCTGGTCGAGCAAGTTTTTCTCGCCGGTTCCACGGCTGGCGTCGCGGCCCGTTGCCGGCTTTGGCGGCGGCGCATCGTCGCGGCAGCCATTGGCGTCGAGCGAAGCCAATATGCGTGCGCGATTGCGGTGCGAGCCGTCGCCGGCGAGTTCAGCGCGTGTGGCTTGCAAGCCGTCGAGATTGGCTGCCATGCGATCGATGGTGGCGTCGAGTGTGGCGCATGCGTTGGCGTTGCGGCGCGACGGCGAAAAGCCGCAGCCGGCGCGGCTGGATTGGCTGACGGCCTTTGAAATCTGCTGGCGCTGCCGCACGATTGCATCGTCATATTTCCTGAGCAGGGCCGGCTTGGTGCCGCCACCGCGCGAAGCGGCCGCGAGTTCGGCTTCCAGCTGCCGGCAAACACCGGAGGCGGCCTGGGGCTGGGTGACGGCAAAGCCTGACAATGCCAGCGCACCGAGCAGTGCTGCGGCGCGCGTCAGTTTTAGCGGTTTCTCGCCCCGGGCGTTGGCGCTGCCCCTCACCTGCCTGCCGGCATCCTCTCCCCGTATAGGGACGGGGAGAGGGGCGCTCTTGTCACCGGTTTCGCCAATCACCAGCGTCGCAGGCAGGGCGCCGAGGCTGCGGCCAGCGCGATGAGGGGCGGCGCCGCCTTTGACAGTTGATACGGCGGCATGCGTCAGCTTCCACCTCGCGCCCATCCGGAACTCCGCTTGCCTCGCCCGTCGCGAAAGCTACCGCGTTGCGGTTAACTATCTGTTCAGCTTACAGCGAGCGGCCGCTGCAGCCCAATCATTCGGACGGGGACCGCGACTGCCTGGCGTTGCGCGAAAAAAGACGTATTCGCCCCGAAGAATGCCTGGATCCAGCAATGCACGAGAGAGCCTGGCATGATCGCGATTATCCGTCGAGCCGCACTGCAATTTGGTCTTTTGTGCCTTGCGATGCCGGTTGCCATGGCGCAGGAAAAGCCTTTCACGCCGGATTGGCGCACCAAATTGGTCAAAGCCGCCCGTGAGCAGATCGGCGTCACCACCTTCTACGATCCGGCCTATACGCGCCTGGCCTATCCGGGCGGGGATGTCGAGCCAGAGCGGGGTGTGTGCACGGACGTTGTGATCCGCGCTTATCGCCGCGCCTTCGATCTCGATCTGCAAGCATTGGTCCACGAGGATATGCGGGCCAATTTCTCCGCCTATCCGAAGAATTGGGGCTTGAAAGCGCCCGACCGCAACATCGACCACCGCCGTGTGCCCAACCTCGCGGTGTATTTCGAGCGACGCGACGCTGCCTTGCCGGTCAGCCAGGATCCCGCCGACTATCGTCCAGGAGATCTTGTCACCCAAATGCTGCCCGGCAATCTGCCGCATATCGCCATCGTGTCTTCCAATCGCTCCACCCTAGTGCCGGCAAGAATGCTGGTCATTCACAACATCGGCGTCGGCGCCAAAGAGGAGGACAATTTGTTTGCCTTCAGGCAGACAGGGCATTTCCGGTTCAAGCCGGCCTGATCAGCCCGCAGCTAACCCAGAGTTACGACCGCCTGCGCCTTGTGGGCCGCTTCGACCACGGCGAGCGCCGTCATGTTGACGACGCCGCGCGATGTCACCGACGGCGTCAATATATGCGCCGGCCTGTCGGTGCCGAGCAGGATTGGCCCGACATGCAGCGCGTCCATCATCGCGCGCAGCGCAGTGAGCGTGATGTTGGCCGAATCGAGATTGGGGAAGACCAGCAGATTGGCTTCGCCCTTCAGCCGCGAATGCGGATAGACCCGCTGGCGCAGCGGCTCCGACAGAGCCGAGTCGGCATGCATCTCGCCGTCGCATTGCAGGTCCGGCGCGATGCGCGCCAGGATCGCCGCTGCCTGCCGCATCTTGAGCGCGCTTGGCGAGTCGCGTGAGCCGAAATCCGAATGCGACAGCAGGGCGGCCTTGGGCTCGATGCCGAAGCGCTGGATTTCCTCGGCCGCCAGCACCGTCATCTCGGCGATCTCCTCGGCGGTCGGATCGACGGTGACATGGGTGTCGGTGAGGAAAATGATGCCGCGCTGCGAGATCAGCATCGAAAGCGTCGACAGGTCGTGATCCTTGATGCCGGCGCGCGGGCCGATGATCAGGGTGACATTGCGCAAATGCCGCTCGAAACGTCCTTCCAGGCCGCAGACCATGGCGTCGGCGTCGCCACGCTTGAGGGCAAGTGCGGCGATCACCGTGTTGTCGGTGCGCACCATGGTGCGCGCGGCCTCCGTCGTCACGCCACGCCGGCCGGCGAGTTCGATCAAAAGGTCGACATAGTGGCGATAACGCGGATCGTCCTCGGGATTGATCAGGCCGAAATCGACGCCCGGCTTGATGCGCAGCCCGTAGCGTTTCAGCCTGACTTCGATGACATGCGGGCGGCCGATCAGGATCGGCTCGGCGATGCCTTCCTCCAGCACCACCTGGGCGGCGCGCAGCACGCGCTCGTCCTCGCCGTCGGCATAGATGACGCGCTTGGCGCTCGACGTCTTGGCCATCGTGAACACCGGCTTCATGACCAGGCCGGAGCGGAAGACGAAGCGGTTGAGCGTGTCGATATAAGCGGCAAAGTCGGTGATCGGCCGTGTCGCGACGCCGGTGTCGCAGGCGGCCTTGGCCACCGCCGGCGCGATGCGCAGGATCAGCCTGGGATCGAACGGCGAGGGGATCAGGAAATCGGGCCCGAAGATCGGCGTTTCGCCGGAATAGGCGCGGGCGGCGACGTCAGACGGTTCCTCGCGGGCCAGGGCTGCGATCGCCCGCACCGCAGCCATCTTCATCTCTTCGTTGATGGCGCTGGCGCCGCAGTCCAGGGCGCCACGGAAAATGTAAGGAAAGCAGAGTACGTTGTTGACCTGGTTGGGAAAATCGGAACGGCCGGTGCAGATCATCGCGTCGGGTCGCGCCGCCCGCGCCGCTTCCGGCATGATCTCGGGGTTGGGGTTGGCCAAGGCCAGGATCAGCGGTTTTGGCGCCATGTGCTGGAGCAATTCCGGTTTCAGCACGCCGGCGGCCGAAAGGCCCAGGAACACGTCGGCGCCCGGCAGCACATCGGCCAGCGTGCGTGCCTCGGTGTCCTTCACATAGGGGTCCTTCCAGCGATCCATCTCGTCGACGCGGCCCTTGTAGGCGACGCCGAAACGGTCGGTGACCCAGATGTTTTCGATGCGCGCGCCGAGCAAAACCAGCAAGTTGAGGCAGGCGAGGGCCGCTGCCCCGGCGCCGGAGGTGACGATCTTGATGTCGGAGATCGTCTTGCCGGCAAATTCCAGCCCGTTGAGCACGGCGGCGGCAACGATGATCGCGGTGCCGTGCTGGTCGTCGTGGAAGACCGGTATGGCCATGCGCGCCTTCAGCCGTTCCTCGACCTCAAAGCATTCGGGCGCCTTGATATCCTCGAGGTTGATGCCGCCGAAGGTCGGCTCCAGCGCTGAGATCGTCTCGACCATGCGCTCGATGTCAGGCGCGTCGATCTCGATGTCGAAGACGTCGATGCCGGCGAATTTCTTGAACAGCACCGCCTTGCCTTCCATCACCGGCTTGGAGGCCAGCGGGCCGATATTGCCAAGGCCGAGCACCGCTGTACCATTGGAGACGACGCCAACCAGATTGGCCCGCGCCGTGTAGTCGGCGGCGGCCGCCGGATTGTCGCGGATTTCCAGGCAGGGCGCCGCGACGCCCGGCGAATAGGCAAGCGCCAGGTCGCGCTGGTTGCCGAGCGGCTTTGTCGCCTGGATTTCAAGCTTTCCAGGGCGTGGGTGCTTGTGGAAATAGAGGGCGGCTTCGTCGAGGTCCGACCGGGCTGCTTTTTTGTTTTCGCCTTGCATGCCGGCCGCTCCTCAGTTCAGTCCGTTTGCTGTTTTGAGTCTCTTAGCATGCAGCCGAGGCTTTTCGAGAGGTGATATGTCGCAAAGTGCGGCCTTTGGTTCGCATAGCGTCCCGCTGCGTGGTCCCATCGAAATGCTGGACGCGGGGCGGCGCGCTGCGGCGGGCTACGCCGACATCCCAGTTTGAATGTCTGCAACGGGTGGAAAACGACCTTCACGCGCGAGCCGCATCGAATACGAGCGCGCTTCTGTTCGCTTGGGCGGAGGAGAAAATTCTACGTCTTGACCGACGTGCCGAGTTTTCACACGCCCTCGGTCGTGAACTGCCGGAGCCGACATCACCCCGCGGCCCAACAATGTCAGCGCTAGATCTTTTCGATGAGGGTGACGACTGGCAGGCTCTCGAAATGCTTGTCGCAAGTCAGGAGCGTCGCGTCATGCGCCCGAGCGGTCGCGAAAATGATCGCATCTGCGGTCGCCAATTTGTGCTTCCGGCAGGCTTCGGCGGCCGCTAGGGCGATTTCCGTGTCAAGCGGGACCACCGTACAGACCTGCGTAAAGGCGATGGTCTGATCGGCTTTGTCTTCGCCTACTTCGCGGGTGAGCCATTTTGCGAGTTCCAACTGCACAATGGTCGGAACGAGCCAGTCGGCTCGCTCGGGCAGATGCTCTGCCACCTGCTCTCCAGTCGGAGAGCCTATCAGCCATTCGATCCAAGCCGAGGTATCGACGAGCACCATCAGAAACGGTCCGACCGGTCGCGATACTCCGTCGCCGAAGCGCCCTTCGCCAGCCCCTTCAGCGCTTCCCGCTTCGGCACAGGGACGAGTAGCACGCCCGTTCCCTTCGGGATGAAGGCCAAGGTCAAACCCGCTTCCCAATGCTGGGCGGTCCGGATCGCCTTGGGGATCGATATCTGGAACTTCGAGGACAGGGTTGCAGTCTCCGGCATTATCATACCCTCACTTGATCGATGCGCCAAACGTAAGACGCGGTGAGGGCCAATGCAAGGAGCTTACGGCAGCCGTCTAGTCTCGGATTTCGAGACAGCGCACCGCCACGCCGGGCGAATAGGCGAGCGCCAGGTCGCGCTGGTTGCCGAGCGGCTTTGTCGCCTGGATTTCAAGCTTCCCCGGCCTTGGGTGCATATGGAAGTAGAGGGCGGCTTCGTCGAGGTCCGACCGGGCTGCTTTTTTGTTTCGCCTTGCATACGGGCCTCCCTACGAATTTAGCACGCAGCGCTGGTTTTTCACGATGCCAAATGACGCAATCACTAATTAGGGAGAAGGATCGTGGAAAACCACATCATGTCAGATTGTTGCGCTGAAATCCTCACCTGCCTTGTCGCGGCCGGTGTGAATGTCATCGAGCGCGTCGCGCGGCCGGCCGTGTCCGGTCGCGGGCGGTCAACTCACATCTGGGCGAGCCTCAAGCAGTTTCCAGACGCTATCGACAATCGCCGGCCGTGGCCGCCGTTTCGCGATCACCGCAAGTGGCCAGGCCGGCAGCGATACGTCGGCGATCGCTGCATAGCGGACGCCCTGAAACACAAGGCGCTGGGTCGATCGTGGCAGCAGCGCCGCGCCAAAGCCGGCGGCTACGAGCGAGAGCATGGTCAGTGCCCGCGTTGCCTCCTGGACGATCCGCACCTCGAGACCAGCCTTGGTGAACGTGTCCATGATGCGGGCGTGGAGCGCCGGGCCTTGTGCAGCCGGAAACATGATGAGCCCGTGGCGGGCGATGTCCGTCAGCGTCACCCCGTGCGTGTGCCGGTCATCAGGCAGAACCGCGATAAGATCTTCAGCAGGATAGCCATGGACGTCGAGGCGTTCGTCAGTACCGAGCGGTGGATGCACGAAACCGATGTCGATCTCACTCCTCGACAGCGCCGCAATCTGCTCATTGGTGGACACCTCGATGAGCTTTGGATGGATGTCCGGATATGTCTCGCGAAGCCGGGATAGGAGATGCGGCAGATGTTCGTACAGAGCCGCCGACACGAAGCCGATCCTGATCTCGCCAGCTTCGCCGTCATGCGCTGCGCGGGCGAGGTGAAGCGCCGCATCGGCGTGCAGCACCGATGCCCGCGCCTCGTCCACGAAGGCCGCGCCGGCGCGCGTCAAGGTCAGGCGGCGGTTGGCCCGCTCGAACAGCTTGACGCCGAGTTCTTTCTCCAGGCGACCGATCGATTGACTAAGCGGAGGCTGCGCCATGGCCAGCCGCAGTGCGGCACGCCCCATATGCAATTCCTCCGCAACGGCGAGGAAGTTCCATATCTTGACGATATCAAACGCGCTCAAATACGTCATCGATAAGATATCGAATAGCTGGCAGTCTCTGCGAAACGCGATTGCGATCGGAGATATCATCATGTCCCATTTCACCGCCTTTCCCCTTGTGCTCGCCGCAGCCATGATGGCTGCGGCTCCAGTACCGGCAGGAGAGCCGGATCTCGTCAGGGCCGAAAGGTTCGTCGAACTACCGACGGGCGAGCGCCTCTTCGTCCGGGAGGTGCGCCGTCCTGGCGCAGCGTCCGAACCCAAGTCCGCCGTCCTCCTCATCCATGGCGCACGCGTGCCCGGCGTCGCGTCCTTCGATCTGCCTGTTGCGGGCGGATCGCTTGCCGCCGACCTCGCGGCGGACGGGCACGTTGTCTATGTCCTGGATCTTCGCGGCTACGGCACATCGAGCCGTCCTGCGGCCATGGACAGGCCGCCGGACGAGTCCGCTCCCCTGATGCGCACCAAAGACGTCATGGTGGATATTTCCGCAGCGGTCGACGGCATCGCGAAATGGAGCGATGTTTCGAGGATCAGCCTCGTCGGCTGGGCCACCGGCGGGCATTGGGCCGGCGCCTATGCAAGCCGGTTTCCGCAGACGGTTGATCGGCTCATCCTCTACAACACCCTGTATGGAGGCTCAGACCAGCATCCCACTCTTGGCACCGGCTCGCCGCTCGAAAATCCGGATCGGCCCGGGACGTTCAATGTCCATGCGTTCGGCGGTTATCGGCTGAATACACGTCCGAGCCTGTTCACCGCCTGGGACGACAGCATCCCGGTCGCGGACAAGGCTCAGTGGCGCGATCCCGCGGTGGCCGCGGCCTATGGTGATGCGGCACTCGCCTCCGACGAGACGGCGTCGACGCGCCAGCCGCCGAGTTTCCGGTCACCGAGCGGCGCCATTGCCGACAGCTTCGAACTCGCGTTCGATCGCCGGCAATGGTCGGCGGCGGCGCTCACCATGCCGGTGCTCGTCATCCGTTCCGGACGGGATTTCTGGAGCCGACCGGAGGATGCGAAGGCAATCGTGGACGAAGCACCAAAAGCGGAACGCCTGAACATCCCGGACGCTACCCACTTCGTGCATCTCGACCGCGACGCCGCAGGACGCGGTGTGTTCCTCGACGCCGTGAAGCGGTTTCTCGATCGTCCGGAGGAATGACCATGAAGGGCAGTTCATGCGTCGTGCGGGAGCAGCAGCCGCAACGGTGTCAGGTCGACCGCCTCCAGGCTTTGCGGCTACCGTCCACCCGACAGCTACTCACCGCGCGATTGCGGGGCTACGCCTATCTCCGCCGCGCCACATCTCGACTCTCCCGTCTCCGCCATTTCCCTGAGCGTACAAACGTCAGACTTTACTGGGCCGGCGCCGCTTCCTTGGATGTACATGCTTTTTTGTCATCGATGAACGCACCCATCGCGGCGAGGTGGTCGGCGAAGCCGGCAACGAACCGCCTAACCTTCAACGGAATGAAGCGGTTCGATGGATAGACCGCATGCACATGGTGCGGCGCATAGTGCCAGTCCGGCAGCACATGTTCGAGCAAGCCTTCGGCGATGAGCGGATCGAGTATCACCCTGTGCCCGAGGCCGATGCCGACGCCGGACAGCAACGCTTGATGATTGAGCAGCGAATTGTCGGAGCGCATAGCCGGCCGGATTCGCACCTCGGCCTTTTCGCCGCCCGGGCCGGTGAGCGGCACGACATCGCGCTTCCTGATGTGGGCGTAAAGCAGATAATCATGGTCGGCGAGATCTTCCGGGCGTCGCGGCCGGCCCCTGCGGTCGAGATATTCTGGCGTTGCCGCAAGGCAGCGCCCGATCACGCCGAGCTTGCGCACGATCAGCCGGTCGTCATCGATGGTCCCCATACGGATCGCCACGTCGAGCCCCTCTGCGATCACATCGACGAAACTGTCGGTCAGCGCCACGTCGAGCAACAGTTCCGGATAGGCGCGCTTGAACTCGATCAGATAGCTGCCAAGCACGCCGGCGCCGAAGCTGGCCGGCGCGCCGACGGCGAGACGTCCGCACATCTTCGATTCGAGGCAGCCGACGCTGCGGTCCGCCTCCTCGATGCGCTCAATGATGTCGCGGGCGCGCTCCAGATAACGCCGGCCGGCTTCCGTCGGCGAAACATGGCGGGTCGTACGGTCAAAGAGCCGGACGCCTAGACGCTTTTCCAGTGCGCGGATCTGCTGGCTGACGGCCGGCTGGCTCAAGCCCAACTCGCGCGCTGCCGCCGAGAAGCTGGCGGTATCGCAGGCGCGTACGAAGCTGGTCAGCTCGGTCAAGCGGTCCATGATGGCAACTCTTCGTCGTGATTAATAAACGAGAGTAATAAGACATATAACGTATCGGCGAGTTCAAAAAGCTGAGATTATGACATAGACCCGCCTTGCTCCGCCTGGGAGCTCTAAATCCCCAAACCGGAGACGATGCAATGCCGCTTTCCCGCCGTCATTTTCTCGCCGGTGCCGGCCTAACCGGCGGCACTCTCCTAGCCAATGTCTCCGTTCCGGCGGTGGCCCGCGCGCCGCTGGTCGACGCCGCAACGCTTGGCGCGCTGCGCCGCAACGTGGGATCGGTCCAGGTTACGGCGCTACTAGATGGCTATATCGACATTGGTTCCGAGCTGGTCATCGGGCTCGCTGAGGCCGATGCGGAGCGGCTAGCTGAGGCCAGCTTCCAGAAGCCCGGACCGCGCCGCGCACCGGTCAATGCCTATCTTATCAATCTGGGCGACCGTCTGGTGCTCGTCGACGCCGGCACGTCGAACAGCATGGGCCCGTCACTCGGCCGACTTCCGGCCGCTATCGAGGCGGTCGGCGTCTCTCCGGACCAGATCGATACATTGCTGATTACCCACATGCATCCCGACCATATCAACGGCGTTCTGACTCCCGCCGGCCAGGCGCTGTTTCCCAATGCCGAACTCGTCGTCACCGCCGCCGATTACGCCTTCTGGCATGACGACGCGAACATGAACCAGGCGCCGGATGGGGCAAGGCCGTTCTTCATCGGCGCCCGCCAGGCCGCCGCCGCCTATGCGAACCGCGTGCGGCAGGTGGGTGGCGAGGGCGAGGCCGTCGGCGCGATCCGCACCGTGCCGCTGCCCGGCCACACTCCGGGCCATGCCGGCTTCATCGTGGAATCGGACGGCGAGGCGCTGTTCATCTGGGGCGATGTCGTGCACATGGCGACCTACCAGTTCGCGCGCCCGGACTGGAGCATCGCCTTCGATGTCGATTCCAAGCTGGCTGCCGAAACGCGCAAACGGACGCTCGACCGGGTCGCTGCTGACCGGATGCTGATCGCCGGCATGCATTTGCCGTTCCCCGGCATCGGCCATGTGGCGCGCGATGGCGACGCCTATCGCTTCGTGCCGGACGAATGGCCCTATGCACTGTAGCGGCGGCCAGCGCAGGATGGGGCCATCATAGCCCCGCTGCTCAACACCACACCCGGCCCCTCGCCAGCGCAGCCGATGTCTTTGAGACTTCGGACGATAAATCGGCTCCTTATGGTCTGGAACGGCACCTGCAAGGCCTGCGTTCAGAGGCCGTCACTTCCTGACAAGAACGGCCGAGATGGATCGCCTCCCGCCGTTCCCAGCGGGACCAAGCGTTAGACACTAAAACGCGCTGACGTAGAGGCCACCGTCGCCCAGTTTGTTGTCTGCAACGGGTGCAGCCTGCGGAATGCTGTCATTCGTCTCGTCGATTGGGAACGAGAAAGTGGCGCCAGCAGATGCCTCACCCAGGGTTATAAATATTCGCGGACAAAAACGCCCGCGCTGTGAAGAGTGCGGCGACCGGCACTCAATCCTGCATTCCAAACCGGCCAAGCGTGAATCATATACGGCCAAATTTCGAGACGTACTTTGACGTCAGCCGCGCCAGCGGCTTCCGCGAGCCGAGTTGCGTCCGACAACAGCGCCTCGGCCGAACCGACTTGTATCAGCATTGGGGGAAATCCGCTCAGATCGGCGAACAACGGCGAGATCAGGGGATCGCGCCGACCAACGCCATGGGGAACATAGGCGGTGGCCAGTTCCTCCAAATACGCCCGGTGGATGATAGGGTCGATTGCGTCCTTAGTTGATAGTGTCGCGCCGGCCATCGAAAGGTCCGTCCAGGGCGAGACCAGCCAAAGACATCGCGGCAACCGCTCCCCTGCCGCGCACAATATATTGACCAAGCACAGGGTGAGGTTGCCGCCCGCACTGTCTCCCCCAACCACGATGCGGTCCGGCGCGATCCCTTGCCGGCTCAGAAAGCGCCATGCGGTGAGTGCGTCTTCATGTTGCGCAGGGAAAGGATGTTCCGGTGCGCGTCGATAGTCGATCGCGAGGGTGCGCATTCCCATTGCTCGACCTGCCTCGGTCACCATTCGACGATGACTTTGGAGAGAGCCGGAGCAGTAGCCACCACCGTGGAAGAAGAGCAGAACCTTATCCCTGTCACTCTCAGGCGCTAGCGACCACTCTCCCCCAAGGCCGTCGAGAACCGCATCCTCGCATCGGATGTCGTCCGCAATCGGCCACACCGAACCAACCTCGTCGAGCCGCGCCCGGCGTTCGCCCCAGTCCACCGGTCGTGGCTTTGACGTCAACAACCTGCGGACGGCGTTGATCTCCGTCAGATCGAGGTGTTCGTCCACATCGCTCATTTTGCTTACCTAGCCTCTCATCAAGCCTAGAAAACCGGCGGACAGCAACAGCCACACGTCATCCATAAAGTGCCAATGCCAGCGCTTGGAATTTTTCGTTAGAATCGCGACACGGCCGTAAACCCGCTCGTCACCTTTTAGCACTGCCCCGCACATGGTCGAATGTTCCATCTGATATTTGGCCGCTTCGGGTCATGAGCGCGGGTTGCGTTCAAAAGTCCGGTTTGGGGAAGGAAAATCGGTTCCGGAAGGCCGCCTTTGGGTCAACTTGCGCCGCAGTGCGAGCAAATCCGGATGCCTGGAACAGGTCGACAACAGCGCCTTTGTTACCGTAACACGGTCAGGATCACACCCATTGCCACCATGCTGACCAAGCGATAGCCGGCATTGATCGCATAATAGTGCAGAGGCCGGTGCTCATAGGTCACCGAATGCAGCAGCGTGACAGCGACGAAGCCGAGCCAGAGCAGGAAAGTGCAGAGGACGGTCGAGACGACCGTCAGCGCGCCCCAGGCGTGAAGTACCTGATCGAGGATAAACGCCATGACCGCAAACGAGGCAAGGTCGACCGCAATCGCCCGCCCCAGGCCGGCGGCGAATTTCGCGCCGTCGACGCCCGACATCTCGGCCCACGGTCGGATAAAGAGCAGCGGCGAATACCAAAGCCCAGCGACAACCCAGGCTGCGAGTACCGCAGTTCCGATCCCCCAGAGGTTTATCGGCACAAACTCGATCATGCTGCTCCTCCTTCCAGCCTACTGATTCAATGATCTGGCGGTTATATTGGGTATAGCTTACTATATCCAATATGAATGGCAATTCAAAGACCCGCAGGCGCTACGACGCACGGCTGCGGTCGGAGCGCGCTTCCGGCACGCGTCAACGCATTCTCGATGTGGCGAAAGAGCTTTTTACTGCGCGCGGAGTGGAAAAGGTCACGATTAATGACATCTCATCAGCCGCCGGTGTTTCGGCACCGACCGTCTATGCCCTGTTCCAGTCGAAGATCGGCATTCTAAGAGCCGTGGTCGACCGTTCCTTCTTCGGGCCGCGCTATGCGGAGATAGCTAAGCAGGCCGAGAACGCGAGAGACCCCGAGGAAATTCTACGTATTACTGCCTCGATCTCTCGGGTCATCCTTGATGCTGAACGCGAGGAGATCGGCTTTATGCGAGGCGTCTCGGCCCTGTCTCCCGAGCTGAAGGCGATCGAGACGGAGTTGGAGACCGTTCGCTTCAAGCTCCAGGAAGCGCGTGCCAACCTTCTCGTCGCATCCGTCACTGTCGCGCGCCAACTCGGCTTAGCCCGCGTGCGCGACATCCTATGGATGTATACCGGCCGCGACGTATATCGCATGCTCGTGTTGGAGCGGGGTTGGTCTTCGGACGAATATGAAAGCTGGCTCGCCGAGACGCTGATCAAAACGCTGGTGGGGCGAGACTAGTTGCACTCTCATAAGTGCGTGGAGGCGGTCAGGGGCGGCCGCAGCAAGCCTCGGGATCCGCCGTGAAAGACGGTCAGAAAAACATCCTTTTTCTCGCCGTTCCCAGCGGGTACCAAGCGTTAGGTACTAAAACGCGCTGACGTAGAGGCCGCCGTCGACCGGTATGTTCTGCCCGGTCAGGTAGCCGGCATGAACCGAGCACAGGAAGGCGCAGATCTGGCCGAATTCCTCCGCCGTGCCGAGCCGCTTGGCCGGAACGTTGGCTGCTGCCTGGGCCTTGCGTGCAGCGGCAGCAACCGGATCTTCCGGGGTGCCGGCTTCATGTGGGGGACGCAGCCGGTCGGTGTCGAGCTTGCCCGGCAGCATGTTGTTGATCGTCACATTGCGGTCGATCACCGTCCGCGCGACGCCGGCCAGGAACGAAGTCAGGCCGGCGCGCGCTCCGGACGACAGATCGAGGCCGGGAATGGGAACATAGACCGACAGCGAGGTGATGTTGACGATGCGGCCGAAGCCGCGCTCGGCCATGCCGTCGATCACAGCCTGAACCAGCTCGACCGGGGTCACCATGTTCTGGGTGACGCCTTCGAGGATCTTTTCGCGGTCGAGCTCGCGGAAATCGCGAAGCGGCGGTCCGCCATTGTTGTTGACGAGGATATCGGGATCGGGACAGGCGGCAAGCAGCGCCTTCTGCACCTCGGGCTTCGACACGTCGCCGACGATCTCGGTCACCTCGACGCCGAATCTTTCGCGCAGTTCGGCGGCGGTCTTGGCCAGTTGGTCGGCGTTGCGCCCGTTGACGACGAGGTCGCAGCCGGCTTCGGCCAGCGCCATGGCGCAGCCGCGCCCAAGGCCCTTGCTCGAAGCGCAGACGATGGCCCTTTTTCCGCGAATACCGAGATCCATGGCGATTTCTCCTCTGATTTGGGTCGCAACCTACTCTTGGGGCTGGACCAATCGCAACCGTCATACGGTTGTTGCATGAATCGAGGCATAGCCTGTCCGGAAGCAACGGTGAGAATCCAATGCCTGGCGCAGCGCCCCGCACTTTCCGCAGCATGTTCATCTCCGACGTCCATCTCGGATCGAAGGCGGCGAAGGCCGAGTTCCTGATCGATTTCCTGCGCCATCACGACGCCGATATCATCTATCTCGTCGGCGACATCGTCGACGGCTGGCGGCTGAGACGGAACTGGCACTGGCCGCAGAGCCACAATGACGTCGTCCAGAAATTGCTGCGCAAGGCGCGCAAGGGCGCCAGCATCACCTACATCGCCGGCAATCACGACGAATTCGCGCGCCAGTTCCAGGGCGTGCATTTCGGCGGCATCGTCGTCGCCGACCGCGTCGTCCACGAGACCGCCAACGGCAAACGCTTTCTCGTCATCCATGGCGACCAGTTCGACACCGTCGTCCACAATGCGCGCTGGCTGGCCTATCTCGGCGACTACGCCTATGACGCGGCAATGCTGGTCAACCGCGTGGTGACGCGGCTTCGCCAACTGCTTGGCCTGCCATACTGGTCGTTTTCGTCCTGGGCCAAGGTCAACGTCAAGAAGGCGGTGAATTTCATCGGCTCGTTCCAGACCATGCTGACCGAGGAAGCGCGCCGCTCGCATGTCGACGGCGTGATCTGCGGCCACATCCACCATGCCGCGATCGAAAATTATGAGGACGTGCAGTACATCAACACCGGCGACTGGGTGGAGAGCTGCACCGCGGTGGTCGAGCATTTCGACGGCCAGATGGAGATCCTGCACTGGGCGCATGTCCTGCCGGAGGCTCCAGTCGGCGGCGAAGTGCTGGTGCCGATCGACATCGTCGCCATCAAGGGCAGGGCAGTCCAGGCTGCCTGACGCGATGATGCGTTCATGCATGTCGCGCAAAAGCATGCCCTCGGGCCTGACCCGAGGGTGTGCAGCGGTTTCGCGATAACGACATGCATAAAACAAGAACCTAAAGCGCGTCGCATGAGGCCGGTCAAACGCGACGCGCTTTAGCGCAGCGGTTTCATCGCTTTTTTCGCCATGTTATGGGATCGGCGTGCGTTGGCTGGCCGGCCGGTCGAATGCTGCGCCGACGGATTGCCTGCTGATGTCCTCCCTGCCGCCGCTTTTACCCGAACAACTCGTCAAGCCGCGTCAGTTCGAGCTGCGCATGGGCCTGATCTTCTTCACGCTTTTCGTGCCGCTCGGGATACATTTGCCGTACTTTCCGCTGTGGCTGCAGGCAAACGGTTTTGATGCCGAGCAGATAGCGATCATTCTCGCGGCACCGATGTTCCTGCGCGTGGTGACGACGCCATGGCTTACGGCACTGGCCGACAGGGCGAGCGACCGCGCCCATGTCTATGTCGCGCTGACGGCCGCATCGCTGGCGCTGTCTGCCGGTTATTTCCTGACGCCGACCTATGCCATGGTGCTGGCCGTTTCGCTGGCGCTCACCGTTGCCTGGACGCCGCATTCGCCGATCGCCGATTCGCTGGCGCTGTCGGGGGTGCGTCGCTTCGGCTCGAATTATGCCAACATGCGCAAATGGGGATCGATCTCCTATCTGTGCGCAAATCTTGCCGGCGGTTTTATCCTGTCGGCGACCGGCGCCCAGGCTGTTCCGGTGATCATCTTCGTGGCGTTTGGCGCCGCACTTGTCGTCGCACTGATCGCGCCGCGGCTCGGCCGTCCCCGCCGTGCCTCGCCGCTTTCGGCTGCCGACATCCAGCAATCGGCGCCAAAACTCCTCAATGGCTATTTCCTGTATTTCTCCGTCGGCGTCGGCGTTATCACCGCCAGCCACGCGTTTTTCTACGGCTTCGTCTCGATCTACTGGAAATCGATCGGCATCGGCGATTCTGTGGTCGGGCTGCTTTGGGGTTGGGGTGTCCTGGCCGAGATCGGCATGTTCATGATCTTTACCCGGGTTTTCGGCTCCTTCTCGGTCGTGTCGATCATGGTGATGGCGGGAACAGGCGCGATCGTGCGCTGGATCGCCTTTCCCTTGATCTGGCCGCTCGGCCTTGGCGTAGGCGGGTTTTTCGCAGTCCAGACGCTGCACGCGGTTTCGGTGGCGCTGGTGCTGATCGGCCTCCAGAAAATGATCGGCGAGACGGTCGCGGAGGAGCGCACCGGGGCCGCGCAAGGCATCGCCTATTTTTCCAACGGCTTTTTCACCGCAGTGGTGACGCTCCTGTGCGGCCCGCTTTACGACCGCTTCGGCGTCGACGGCTTTTTTGCCATGATCCCGATCGCCCTGGTCGGCCTTGTGCTGATCGGGCTTGCGGCGCGTTCAGCCCCACAGCGCCGGATCGGGCGGTGACACCAGCGAACCTTGGTAGACAAGGCCAGGCGCACGGTCGCGGGCCAGCAGCAGCGGACCGTCGAGATCGACGAAATCGGCATCCTGGGCCAACAGCACCGCCGGCGCCATGGCCAATGACGTGCCGACCATGCAGCCGACCATGACGCCAAAACCCAGTTCGCGGGCGCGATCGCGAAGGACGAGGGCAGCGGTCAAGCCGCCTGACTTGTCGAGCTTGATGTTGACGGCATCGTAAAGGCCGACAAGCGAGGCAAGGTCTTTAGCCTCATGCAGGCTTTCATCGGCGCAGATCGGCACCGGATGGGCGATGTTGCGAAGGATGCCATCACGGCCCGCCGGCAGCGGCTGTTCGATCAGCGCGATGCCGTGCTCGGCGGCAAAGGCCAGGTTTGCAACGATGTTGTCGTCGCTCCAGCCCTCATTGGCGTCCAGGATGATGCGGCTCGCCGGTGCCGCCTCCCTGACCGCGCGGATGCGGGCCATGTCGTTGTCGCCGCCGATCTTGACCTTGAGAAGCGGGCGCAGGGCATTGGCGCGGGCCTGGGCTGCCATGGCTTCGGGCTCGCCGAGCGACAGCGTGTAAGCCGTTTCGAGCGCCCTCGGCGGCGCCGTGCAGATGCTGGAAGCCGCCGGCTTGCCTGTGATCTTCGCCTCCAGGTCCCATAGCGCGCAGTCGACGGCGTTGCGCGCCGCGCCCGCCGGCATGGCGTCGAGCAGCGCGGCCCGGCTGACGCCGCCCGCAATCTGCGCCCGCATAGCCTCGATCGCATCGCGCACACCCTCGATGGTTTCGCCATAGCGTTTGTAGGGGACGCATTCGCCGCGCCCGCTCTGGCCGTCCTCGCGGATCGTCACTGTGACGACCTCGGCTTCGGTTTTCGAACCGCGCGAGATGGTGAAGGTCCCGGCGATAGGAAAGCGCTCGGACTCGACCGAAATGACACGCGCCATATTTTTCTGCTCCGGCTGTGCGACAACAATCTTGTAGGCAAATCGACAGGTGGGTTCTGTCAGGGTAAACAGATCGGCCCGTCAGGCTAAACAGGACGCCATGTTGACGATCCGCAAACGCGACGCAAGCGGCACGACCGCCAAGGAGGCCGACCACCAGCCGCGCGTTGTGGTCGGCGAGGACGGCGGCGTCCTCGGCTGCGCTTTCTCCGGCACCTGGACGACACGCACCGTGGCGCTCGTCGATGCCGAGATGCGCAAGATCGAGCAACGCAGCGGCTTTCAGACGCTGGCGCTCGACCTCTCGCATATCGAGAAGATGGATACCGCCGGGGCCTGGGTGATCGACCGTCTGGTCAGCGCCTTCGAAAAGCAGGGTGTGAAAATCACGATGCAGGGGCAAAGCGAGGTTGCCTCGATCCTGCTCGGCGCCGTCGGTGACGCCGTTCGACGCGAACCCGATTCCGGCATCGTTGGGCCGCCGAACATCGTCATTCGCGCGCTTGAGGCGGTTGGCCGGCGCGTCTATGAGATGCGTGACGATTTCCTGGCCGCGATGAACATACTGGGCGCCACGATACGCGGCGCGCAGATGAAGCTTGGCCGCGGCCATGCGGTCAATCCGGCGGCGATCTTCAACCAGATGGACCGCATGGGCGTCGGCGCCATCCCGGTGGTCGTGCTGATGTCGGCCATCGTCGGGGCGATCGTCGCCCAGCAAGGCGCCTATCAGCTCAGCTATTTCGGCGCCGATATCTTCGTCGTCGACCTTGTCGGCGTGCTGATCCTGCGCGAGCTCGGCGTGCTGATGACTGCGATCATGATCGCCGGCCGTTCGGGCAGCGCCATCACGGCTGAAATCGGCTCGATGAAAATGCGCGAGGAGGTCGACGCGCTGAAGGTCATCGGGCTCAATCCGATCGGCGTTCTGGTGTTTCCGCGGCTGGTCGCGCTGGTGATCGCACTGCCTTGCCTGACGATCATCGCCAATTTCGCCGCACTCGGCGGCGGCATACTGGCGGCATGGCTCTACTCCGACATCGCACCGGCCGCCTTCATCGACCGGCTGCGCGTTGCCATCGATCTCAGCACCATCTTTGCCGGGCTGATCAAGGCGCCGTTCATGGCCATGATCATCGGCACGATCGCCTCGGTCGAAGGCATGAAGGTCGGCGGCAGCGCCGAATCGCTCGGGCAGCACGTGACTGCTTCGGTGGTGAAGTCGATCTTCGTGGTGATCATCCTCGACGGGCTTTTCGCCATGTTCTACGCAGCGATCGAGTTCTGACATGGCGCTGCTTGGCACAAAGCCGACCACGACTACGCAAAGGGCCGACGAGGACGAGATCGTGCTTTCTGCGCACGACGTCACCGTCTCTTTCGGCGACAAGGTCATTCTCGACAAATTGTCGCTCCATATCCGGCGTGGCGAAATTCTCGGCTTCGTCGGCGCCTCCGGCGCCGGCAAGTCGGTTCTCCTGCGCACCATTCTCGGCCTGGTGCACAAGCAGTCGGGAACGATCAAGCTGTTCGGCGTCGATGTCGAAAAGGCGAGCGAGAGGGAGCGCCTTCGCATCGACATGCGCCTTGGCGTCCTCTTTCAGCACGGCGCGCTGTTTTCGGCGCTCACGGTGCTCGAAAACGTGCAGGTGCCGATGCGCGAATATCTCGATCTGCCGAAAAAGCTGATGGACGAGCTGGCCATGCTCAAGGTCGAACTGGTCGGGTTGCCGCCGGATGCGGCGCAGAAATTCCCGTCCGAGCTTTCCGGCGGCATGATCAAGCGTGCGGCGCTGGCGCGCGCGCTGGCGCTCGACCCCGACATCGTGTTCCTGGACGAGCCGACATCCGGCCTCGATCCCATCAGCGCGGCTGAGTTCGACGAACTGGTCGTCAAGCTGCGCGATACCATGGATCTGACCGTGTACATGGTCACGCACGATCTCGACACGCTGTTCACCGCTTGTGACCGGGTGGCCGTGCTCGGCAACAAGAAAGTGCTG
Source organism: Mesorhizobium sp. WSM2561 (assembly GCF_000513915.1). Lineage (NCBI taxonomy): Bacteria > Pseudomonadati > Pseudomonadota > Alphaproteobacteria > Hyphomicrobiales > Phyllobacteriaceae > Mesorhizobium > Mesorhizobium sp. WSM2561. Next base: position 6,229 of record NZ_AZUX01000040.1, on the reverse strand, counting down.
GTCGAAGGCACGATCGACGACATGCTCAAGAGCGAGGAACCCTGGGTGAAATCCTATTTTCGCGGAAAACGTGCGCGGCAACTTGATCTTGCGGCCCGCGCGTAGCCATAAGTGGATAAATGGAAACCAGAGCCAACTACGTCATTGTCGGCATTTTCACGCTAGCCGCGATCCTGGCGGCATTCGCGTTCGTCTATTGGACGGCCGCGATCGGCGACAGGGGTGAGACGGCGATGCTGCGGGTGCGCATTCCGGGATCGGCTTCCGGCCTCGGCCGCGGCAGTTTCGTGCTGTTCAACGGCGTCAGGGTCGGGGATGTCAGGCGCGTCTATATCGACCCCGCCAATCCGAACGACGCCATAGCCGAAGCCGAAGTAGGCCGCACGACGCCGATCACCAAATCGACGCAGGCCGATATCGGGAGCGTCAGCCTCGCCGGCCAAGCGAGTATCGAGCTCAGGGGCGCTGACCCCAAGGAGGTCAACCTTCTCGACCAGGCGGAGCAGGAGGGCCGCGTCGCCGAGATCGTCGCCAACCCGTCGGCGGTCACCAACCTGTTGCAGACGGCGCAGAACATCTTCACCCGCGCCGATACGGTTCTTTCCCAGCTCGAAGGCTTCACCAGGGACGTTCGCGGGCCGCTGACGCAGACCGTCAACAATGTGCAGACCTTCTCCGATGCGCTGGCCAAGAACTCCGACGGCATCGACAAATTCCTCGCCAGCGTCAGTACGCTGTCGGAGGAACTGAGGGGCGTCTCGGGCAAGCTTGACGGCACGCTGAAGGCGGCGGAAGGGCTGCTCAACGCCGTCGACAAGGATCAGATCAAGAGCATCGTCGCCAATGTCGATACGGTGACCACTAACCTGAAGGAAACCAGCAAGCAGTTCGACAGGGTCGTCAGGAATGTCGACACCGCGGTGGCATCGATCAACGATTTCGCCCAAAGGACGCAAGGCACGCTGGCCAAGGTCGACGGCGTTCTCGACGGCATCGATCCGGCACAGGTCCGCACCGCGCTGGCCAACATCCAGAAGGCCAGCGAAAACGCCAACGAGGCTGCCGCCGACATCGCCAAGGTGACCAACAAATTCGCCAACCGGGCCGACGATATCGACCAGACGATCAAGGACGCGCAGCAGCTCGCGGAGCGCCTCAACGACGCTTCGGTGCGTGTCGACGGCATCCTCGTCAAGGTCGATACATTGCTCGGCTCAGGCCAGGCCGACGGCATGATAGCCGATGCCAGGAATACCCTGAAATCGTTCAAGCAGGTCGCCGACACGCTGAACGCCCGCCTCGGCACCATCACCGACAATCTGGCGCGATTCTCCGGCCAGGGCCTGCAGGACGTCGAAGCGCTGGTCCAAGACAGCCGTCGCTCGATCAACCGCATCGAAGAGGCGGTAACGGATCTCAGCCGCAATCCGCAGCGAATCCTGTCAGGCGGCGAAGGTGAGGTTCGGCAATTCGATGGCAGGGTGCGGCGTTGACTTCGGCTTTCGCCGGCCCCAAGAACGGCAGGCAAGTACGCTGCGGGTGCGATTTGCTCATTCGATTCGGGGACAACGGGGATCGCGTGTGAAGTCGGTCGTGCTTAAATTGGGCGTGCTTAGATTGGGCGGGGTCAAAGCGGGCGGGCCCACTGCGGGTGTGGCATTGCTTGCGCTTTCGCTGGCCGGCTGCGCGTTTTTGCCGGGCGGCGGGCCGGCGCCCCTGGACACATTCGAACTGTCGGCGCCGTCGCTCGATGCGCGCGGCCGCGGCCGCCAACAAATCCTCATCGCCCAGCCTTCCGCGCTCAAGGCGCTGGACAGCCAGAACATCGTCATCAAGCCGTCGGTGCGCTCGATCCAGTACCTCAAGGGAGCGCAATGGGCCGACCGGCTGCCGCTGATCGTGCAGGCGCGGCTGGCCGAGACATTCCAGCGCTCGGGCAGTTTCGCCGGCGTCGGCAAGCCGGGCGAGGGCCTGGCGATCGACTATCAGGTGATCGTCGAGGTCCGTTCCTTCGAAGTCCGCGTCGACGGCGGCCAACACGCCGAGGTCGAGCTGTTCGTGCGGATATTGAACGACCGCAATGGCGAGGTGCGCGCCTCCAAGAGCTTCAACGCGACCGCGCCCGTCTCCGGCAGCGGCAACCAGGCCTATGTCGACGCGCTCGACAGGGCGTTCGGCGATGCCGCCAAGGACATCGTCCGCTGGACCGATTCGGTGATCTGACCACAGCCGGAACGGCCGGGCACTCAATTGTCGCTGCCGGCGCCGGTAACGATGTGAAATTCAAACCCGAAGCGATTGCTCTAAAAGGCGGGAATTTCCCGCCTTTTTCCGTTCGCTTATCGTCTGATCAATGCAGGCGGCCACTGGCGTGGGCTAGCATCGTATAGACCTTGCCGGTGTCCGACGTCAGGTAGGTCTGCGCCATCATGTTGTCGCGGTCGTTGCGCGAGACGTCCTTGAGCAGCTTTTCGAAGTCGTCGCAGTAACGGTCGACGGCGGCGCGGAATTCCGCCTCCATCTGATATTTGCGGCGGATCTCGTCGAACGTCTGCTGCCCCTTCAGCGTGTAGAGACGCCGGGTGAACACGTCACGCTCGCCGCTCCGGTAGCGGTTCCACAGTTCGATCGAGGCGTCGTGATCGATAGCGCGGGCGATGTCGACGGAAAGCGAGTTGAGCGACTCCACGACATGAAGCGGCGAGCGCTGGGCTGGGGCTGCCGAGCGTGGCGCTTCCGAAGGTGCCACGGGCTTGGCGGCCTCTTCGCGCGACGCCCCGGTCAAGAGATCGCGCACCCAGCCGCCCTGCGGCGCACGGCCATTAGGGTCGCGCTGGCGCGGCGCCGTCTCCGGCGGGCGTTCCAGATCGCCGCGCAGTGCGGTGTCACCCGACGGCGCCTGCGGGGCAAGGGGTTCCGGGGCCGGAGGACGGCGCAGCGGCTCAGTGGCGCGCGGGGCAGGCGCCTGTTGTGCCGGGCGCAGGTTGCGTGGCTCCGAGGAGTCGGTGCTGCGGCCAGATTTCGCAACGATTTCAGAGAGTTCCTTCAACGCGTTGATCTGCTCGGAAACGGCACGGCGGATGGCCGTGGTCGATTCCTTTGCCTCTTCCGGCATCTCAATGACACCCTTCTTGAGCTCGGCGCGGGTAAGGTCGAGCTCGCTCTTGATCGAGCTGGCGGTGCGTCGCATCTCCTCGGTCGCGTCGGCAAAGCGCTTGGTTGCCGAATCGACGACGTCGGCAATGGAGGTACGGATCTTGTCCGCCGACTCCAGCGTCTTGCCTTCGGCGTTCTGCAACGTCTGGCCGACCAGATCCTCGAACGAGCGCATGACTTTTTCAAGATCCTCCGACTTCTTGACCAGGCCGACGGCGAGGTCCTCCAGCGACGACTGCCTTTCCAGCGTGTGTTCGAGGTTGCTCTGGGCCGAGCTCAACAGGTCCGAAGCACTCGACAGCAATCGGCTGTGCTCGTCGAACTTGGTGGCGATCGAGGCAACCTCGCGCAAGGTCGAGGACGACAGCTCGGTAAGCCGTGTCGTGTTCGAATCGACCAGACGCGCCGAGCTGGCGAAGGTCTGCGCGGCTTTTTCCGTGGTCGCCGCAAAGCTTTGCGTGCTGCCGGTCAGGCGTTCGTCGACCTGGCCGAGATTGGCCGCCGCCTGTTCGATCAGCTGGCCGAGCTGTCCGCTCGAGGTGCTCATGCGGCCGATGAGGTCGGCGACGCTATCGGCGAGCGTCGAGCGCGCCCCTTCGACGGCCGACAATGTTTCGGCCGTGCGGCTGGCGAGCGCGTCGACCAAGGCGGCGTTTTCGCTGCGCAGCTTCTCGGTGGCGCGTTCGGTCACCTCTTCCATGCTCTTTTGCAGTTCCGAGCCGCCGTGGGCGAAGCGCTCGACCAGGGGCCGAGCCGTTTCATCGAGGATTTTCGAGATCTCGGCCGAACGTGCCGCAAGCATGGTGTTGAGCTCGCGGGTGTTGGTGCCGATGGTCTTCGCCGCGTCGTTGGTGCTCTGGCCGATATGCTGGCCGACCGCAGTGAAGGTTTCGGCGATCGAGTTGGCGCGCGAAATGAGCTGCGCCTCGGCGGTCGAAACCTGCTCGTTGAGCTTCTGGCCTATCGTTTCGGTGGTGTTGACCAGACGGTTTTCGACGCCGGCAACCTGTTCCTCGACGCGAGCCGCCGCGGCCGCCGCGCTGGAGGCCAGGCGCTCGTCGGCGCCGGCGAGCGCCTGCTCGATCTCACGGGCGTGGACGGCCAGGTCCTGCCCGGTCTGCTTTGCACGTTCGGCAACCCGCTGCTCGGTGCTGGCGAAGGCCCCGACGATGTTGTCGGCATGTTCTCCGATCGTCGACGTGCTGTCGGCGATACGCGACACCAGGCGGTGATCCGCCTCATCGAAGATGCGGCCGATCTCGGACGCGCGGGCCGACAGCGCTTCCGAACCTTCGGCGATGCGCGAGATCAGCTGTTGGTCGGCAGCATCGAAGATGCGGCCGAGGTCCGATGCGCGCGCTGCGAGCGCTTCGGCCGATTCGCCGATGCGCACGCTGAGCCGTTCGTCGGCGCCTTCGAAATTGCGCAGGATGTCGCCGGCGCGTTCCGCCAGCGACTGCGCCGTTTCGACCGCGCGGGCAACCAGCTTCTGGTCCGCCGCATCGAATGTACCGGCGATCTCGCTGGCACGGGCAGCCAGCTGGTCGGCCGTCTCCTGGGCGCGCGCCAGCAACGAGTTCGAGGTGTCGTCGACGCGGGCCATGATTGCGCTCGATGCACCCTCCGCCCGGGCAACGAGCGCGCTCGACGTGTCTTCGGCACGTGCGGCGAGGCGGCGATCCGCTTCCTCGAAGGTGCGTGCGATATCCTCCGCCCTGGCGAGCAGGGCAGCAGAGGTCTGTTCCGCCCGTTCGGCGATCTTGCGATCGGCGTCACTGAAAGCCGCGCCTGCCTGCTCATGCAGCGCGCTGGTGACTTCCATGACCTTTTCGCGCAGCGCTCCGGCAACGAAGACGGCGCTCTTTTCGAGCACGTTGCGGACGTTGTCGACGCCGGTCGACAGCGCGCGCTCCATGGTCCCGGCGCGCTCCTCGATGATGCCGGTCTGGCGGCTGAACGCCTGCTCGATCTTTTCGACGTCGGCGGCAATGGCGTCCGAGATGTCGGTGCTCCTGGCGGCGATCTGGTCGATATGGCCGGACAGGGAACGGTCGACTTCCATGCGCGTGTCGGCGAGCCTGGAGAGGTCGTCCTCCAGCGCACGGGTCAGCGCGTCGCGGCCTTCGGCCAGCTTGCCGACGTGCCCGGCGATGATGTCGTCTATGTCGCTGCGGCTCGTCGCAATTTTCTGCAGGTCTGCTTCCAGCGCACGTCTGAGGATGTCGCGGCCCTCGGCCAGTTTCTCGACCTGGCCGGAAACCAGCCCGTCGATGCTCGACCGGCTTTCCGCCAGCTTGGCGAGATCGTCTTCGAGCGCCTTGGACAGGATCGAGCGGTCCTGGATGAGCTTCTCGGCGTGGCTGCTTACAAGACCGTTGACGCTGCCGAGGTCGGCCTCCAGAGCCCGCGCAAACTCTGCGCGATTGTCGGTCAGCTGCTGAGACTGGTCGGCGACGACACCCTTGATGGTGTTGAGGTCTGCTTCCAGCGCACGTCTGAGGATGTCGCGGCCTTCGGCCAGCTTCTCAACCTGGCCGGAAACCAGCCCGTCGATGCTCGACCGGCTTTCCGCCAACTTTGCGAGATCGTCTTCGAGCGCCTTGGACAGGATTGAGCGGTCCTGGATGAGCTTCTCGGCGTGGCTGTTTACAAGACCATTGACACCGCCGAGATCGGCCTCCAGCGCCCGCGCAAACTCTGCGCGATTGTCGGTCAGCTGCTGAGACTGGTCGGCGACGACACCCTTGATGGTATTGAGGTCTGCTTCCAACGCGCGTCTGAGCAGGTCGCGGCCTTCGGCCAGCTTCTCGACCTGGCCGGCAACCAGCCCGTCGATGCTCGACCGGCTTTCCGCCAATTTGGCGAGATCGTCTTCGAGCGCCTGGGAAAGGGTCGAGCGGTCTGCGGCGAGCCTGTTCATGTGATCGGAGATCAGCCCGTTCACATTCTGCAGGTCGGTCTCCAAGGCTTGCGACAGTTGACCACGATCTTCCGCCAGCTTTTCGGACTGGCCTGATATGACCTCCTTGATCGTGTTGAGATCGGATTCGAGCGCGCGCTTGAGGATGTCGCG
>NZ_AZUX01000039.1:0-60758 GCF_000513915.1 Mesorhizobium sp. WSM2561 | reverse complement strand
AACATAGCTGCGGTAGCTATTGTTGTCCGGCAGCGCTAGTTCATCTATCGCAAACTGTCGGATGGCGCTCGCCGATGCCATTCGAGCGCGCAATGTCCCAGGTGTCGAAGGATCGTCGATCAGCTCTCCGACATCCTGGCGCGCCGCCATGATCTCCACGTGACCCTTCAAGGATTGTGCGTAGTAGGAAATGCTGGTGCAACCTGCCACGCCGGACACCACAATCATCGCAGCAACCGAACGAAAAAAAGCACGCATCACGGTGGCCCACGGCATTGCTCACCCGTCCGGATAGGGCAATGTCGCAACTACGCCCGGTCCCAAACAGTCGCGCCAATTTGGTTAAGGTCCTGGATGGGGTTTAGGTTAGACGTTCGTCCTCGGCAAGATTGTCACAATTCGGTCACTCGCCGCCAAATTGCCGAATGTCCGGACACGGCGGACTGAAGCAACGCAGCATTTTCCACTTTGAGGCGAAGTAATTCTCAACTATGGTCCGCCAAGCTTTTGGCATGGGGGGGAATATTGCCGATGGTTTTATCACGCAGGGGTGTCGTGCTCGGCGGCCTGGCGCTGGTCGCGGTGGGTGCAACCAGCAATATTGCTCAAGCCGCGGCGGCAAAATCCTTTTTCGCCGGTACCGCCAGCGACAACAATTTTGTCTATCGCAAGACCAACTTCGCCAAGATCGACAAGAGATGGCATCGCCAGATCGTCAAGTATTTCAGCAGCGAGCCGGTCGGCACCGTCGTGGTCGATACCCGCCACCACTTCCTCTACGTCATCATGGAAAACAAGACCGCCATCCGCTACGGCGTCGGCGTCGGCAAGGACGGCTTCAAATGGTACGGCCGCGCGACGATCGACCGCCGCGCGCTGTGGCCGCAATGGGTCCCGCCCCCCGAAATGCGTAAGCGCAAGCCGGACCTACCGCACATGGTCGCAGGCGGCGCGTCCAACAATCCGCTCGGGCCGCGCGCGCTCTATCTGCACCGCAACGGGGCCGACACCGGCTACCGCCTGCATGGCACGCTAGAGCCATGGAGCATCGGCACCGACGCTTCCAGCGGCTGCATCCGCATGTTCCCGGAAGACATCATCGACCTCTACCAGCGCTGCCCGATCGGCACCGCGGTGCAGGTCCTGCCGCACATCGCCGACCAGGCGCCCGCTTCCACCCCTGTCGAATGACTGGCGCCTCATGAACCGCATGATTGAAAACACGCGCCGGCTGCTCGCCGCCGGCCTGCTGGTGCTGGCCGCATCCTGCTCGACCAGCAACACGCTGGCCCCTTCCACGCCCGACATCACCAACACCGAGGTTGCCGGCTTCCAGAACGTGCAGCCGGGCAGCGAGGAGGATTTTATCCTCAATGTCGGCCGCCGCACCTATTTCACGCAAGGTTCGGCCGCGCTCGATTCTGTCGCCAAGGCCACCCTCGACACCCAGATCGCCTGGTTAGCAAAGCATCCGCGCTGGCTGCTCAAGCTGCAGGGTTTCGCCGACGATCCCGGCGCAAGTGAAACGGCGCTGTCGCAGCAGCGCGCCGATGCGGTGATGGACTACCTCGCCGCCGGCGGCATAGACCGCAACCGCATGTGGGCCAAGGGCTACGGCAAGGACAGGCTCGTCCGCGACTGCCCCGACACCGCCTGCAGATCGCAAAACCGTCGCGTTGTGTCTAATTTGCGCGATGAGAGGGACGAGCCGTAGGGGGCTGCTGTTCTGCTTGTGACCCTAAGCCGTCCGTCGTTCGGTCATGCCACAAGGTCCGCATCGGGTGGGGGGCCGGACTTTTTTGCCTGTCCCCGATGGATCTGGTTCGGAGTTACGGGCTGGCTACAGGTGGGCAATACCGGCTTTCAGCAGTCCTTCGCGGACGTCCTGCACATCAGACTCCTGGGCATAATGCAGGGTGGCGATAAATGAATCGAGGTCGAATTGGGGATCGAGCGTTCTGATCTTGCCTAGATGCGCCGCGGTTGATCGAGCGCAAAGCGCCTGAGGCGGCCAGTCACCATCAGGTCAGTAAGAGCCCCCAGCGCGACGAAGCGAAGACTTGCCGATATACTCGATTGTCCACACCTGTCACGGAAAGCTGCGAGGTCGCCTCAGCAATGGCGTGACCGCGTTTTAAGGGCGTGCCCTCCGCCGCGTCGCCGTTCGGCGCGAACCGATTGCGACCGCTGCGGCCCGTCGTGCCGTGGGACGGACTGCGCGATGCGCTCACGTTCGGGCCGAAGTCGCCTCATGAGCTGTCTAGTCCCCGGGCGGCAGGCCACTGGAACGAAGGGCGGCCTCCTCGACCTCAAGTTGCGTGGGATCGCGTCGGATTTGGGTCGAAGCCCATCTTCGTATGGTGAAGTCAGAATGTCGGGATAGAAGACGCTTGGCCGTTTGCTCGGCTAAATCAGGACGTCCGCTCTGGCAATATGCGATCACGAGATCGACGAGGCTGAACCCGGGATTGCGCGCCTCGTAAGCCTTGAACGCAGCGATCGCATTCTCAAAATGACCTGCGAGGCGATAGGCGTGGCCGAGATGTCCGAGGTAATATTCAGGATACTTGGGACTGAGCTTCGTCGCCCTCTCACTGTATACGATGGCCTTCTCGGGGAGGCCTGCGGAGGCGCATACGAAGCTCGCGAAGCTCGCCGCGTCGGCAGATCCCGGAGCCAGTTCGACGGCCTTTCTGGCATGGGCGGCGGCCTCATCAAAGCGTCCCTCCAGCAGGAGCACAAGGCTCGACGTCGTGAAGGCAACGGCACTCTCAGAATCGAGTTCGAGAGCCTTGTCGGCGTAGGATCGCGCCTTGCGCAGAGCCGTCTCGCGGGCATCCCACCAACCGAAGCGGGCATCCACATAATGGAGCAGGCCAAGCATTCCGTTGAGCGCCGCCGAGCCAGGGTCGAGGGCCAGCGCCTTTTCCCAATGGGGAAGCGCCCGACCGCAGTTCTCCTTCGTCACCGCCTGCCGGTAATAAGAAAGGCCCTGAACCCATTGGGTCCAGGCCTCCACATTGCTCGTTGTCGTGTACTGAAGCCGTGCCTGTTCACCCTCCGTCAAACTGACCTGCAGTTCCGTCGCAAGGACGAGGGTGATCTCGTCCTGGACAGCGAAGATGTCAGCGATGGTGCGGTCGTAGCGCTCAGCCCAGATGGGAGAGCCGGACCGCCCGTCGATAAGCTGCACCGAGATGCGAATGCGGGAGCCGCTCCGCCGGACGCTGCCCTCAAGGACATGGCGCACGCCCAGTTGCTTGGCTACGTTGCGGACGTCAGCGACCCGGCCATTATAGATGAAGCTGGAATTGCGGGCGATCACCCGCAGGCCCGAGAGCTTGGACAGGGTGGTGATGATGTCCTCGGCGAGGCCATCTGCAAAGAACTCCTGTTCCGGATCGCCGCTCAGGTTTGAGAACGGCATCACGGCGATCGTCGGCAGATCTTCCCGAGTCATCGCATGCGACGGGGGCTGGTCCGTGCTTTCCTTGCAAGGTTGGCGCGATAGACGCGGACGGGTCGCGAGATGTTCTTCAGAACGACCTCGCCCATGTCAGAGAAGGTGGTGGGTACCTTGCCGTCGACCTGGCGCCAGACGTCCTCAGAGATCGAGACCCCGCCTGCGGGAGCTACACCCTCGAGCCGTGCGGCAATGTTGACGCCCTCCCCAAGGAGGTCGGTGTCATCGACCACGACGTCGCCGGCGTGAATTCCGATGCGCAACTCCACGCGCCGGTCCGCCTCGGTATCAGAACTGCGGGTCGCCATCCCGCTTTGGATCGCGATGGCACAACGAACGGCATCCACAGAACTCGGGAATTCGATCAGAAGCCCGTCACCCATTGTCTTGACGATGCGCCCATGTGCATCTGCGATCGCCGGCTCGATGATGGCGTCCCGCAATATCTTTAGACGGGCCAACGTTCCTTCCTCGTCGAGGCCGGTAAGTCGGCTGTAGCGACGACGTCAAGTGCGACGATCGCTGCCAGCCGTCTGATAACGCGTTGCGGCACGGCTACCTCCCGGTACGGCAAGACCATGGTTTCGGGCCGAACTCCTCGATATCTATTGCCTCCGCCGTCGATCGTTGGCAACATCGTCTGGGAACTTAGCACCCCTCGTTCGTGCGGGAGCCTGTCATGAGCAGCGCTGAAACGCATTCGGGAAAATGCTTTTGCGGTTCAGTCGAATTCAGCGTCACTGGGCAACCGGTCGCGATGGGCTATTGTCACTGCAATTCCTGTCGCCATTGGTCGGGGGCACCTGTCAACGGCTTCACTCTTTGGCCCCCGTCCGCCTTGACCATATTGAAGGGAGCCGAAAACATCGCGACCTACAGTCGTAGCGGAAGGAATCTGCGCCGCTGGTGCACGGCCTGCGGTGGGCACCTTTTCTCCGAACTGCCGGCCTGGAACCGTGTCGACCTGTACGCCCCGCTCATTCCGTCGCTCAAGTTCGAACCGGCAGTTCACGTCCAAACCAGGAGACGGTTCTCCCAATGAAGGATGGCCTTGCCAAGCTGAAAGACCTGCCTGAGGAACTCGGCGGATCGGGCGATATGCTTCCGGATTGAAGGACCTCCGCGAGGACCGGATCGCGACCTTCGCTGCATCCAGCACAAATGTCGGGTCATGGCGCTAATTGCTCGTTCCCATCGACGAGACGAATGGGCAGCATTCCACCCGTCTCGGCCATTGGCGACAGCCAGCTGGGTGAGTTTTGACTCTAATGCCGCAGAATCTTGCTCAGGAAGGCGCGGCTGCGGTCGGTCTTGGGGTGCGAGAAGAATTCGTCGGGCGTGCCGCTTTCGACGATGGCGCCGGCGTCCATGAACACCACGCGCTGGGCCACCTTGCGGGCAAAGCCCATTTCGTGGGTCACCACCATCATGGTCATGCCTTCCTCGGCCACCGCGACCATGACGTCGAGCACCTCCGAGATCATCTCTGGATCGAGCGCCGAAGTCGGCTCGTCGAACAGCATGATCTTGGGGCGCATGCCGAGGCAGCGGGCGATCGCCACGCGCTGCTGCTGGCCGCCTGAGAGTTGCGCTGGATAGGCGTTGACCTTGTCGGCAAGGCCGACCTTGGCGAGAAGCTCGCGCCCGGCCTTCTCGGCCTCAGCGCGCGGGATCTTGCGGACATGGATCGGCGCCAGCGTGACGTTCTCGAGCGCGGTCTTGTGCGGATAGAGGTTGAAGGACTGGAAGACGAAGCCGATCTCGGTGCGCAGCCGCGTCATGTCGGTGGCGGGGTCGCCGAGGCGCTGGCCGTCGACCACCAGGTCGCCGTCGCGGATCGTCTCCAGACCGTTAATGCAGCGGATCAGCGTGCTCTTGCCCGAACCGCTCGGCCCGCAGACGACGACCACTTCGCGCGGCTCGACGCTGAGCGTGATCTCCTTGAGCACATTGAGCGCGCCGAACCATTTGTTGACGCCGCGAAACTCGATCATACCGGTACCATTTTTGCTGAGGTTCAACGTCACAACTGCACCTCGCCATGGGCCGCACCCATGCGCTGCTCAAGCCGGCGCGCCAGCAGGATCAGCGGATAACAGACGATGAAATAGCCGACGCCGACGAGGAAGAAGACCAGCAGGCCGTTCGGCACGCGTTGCACCACCAGCCAGCCGACGCGGGTGAGGTCGGTGAGCCCGATAGCCGAAACGACGGAGGAATCCTTGATCAGCAGCACATATTGCCCGACCAGCGGCGGCAGCACGATGCGCATCGCCTGCGGCAGCACCACCTGGCGCATGCGCTGCCAACGCGACAGGCCGGACGCCAGCGCCGCCTCGACCTGGCCGGTCGGCACCGAGCGGATGCCGGCGACGACGATCTCGCAGATGAAGCAGGCGGCCAGATTGGTCAGCGCGATGATGCCGGCAGTGAAGGCATCGAGCTCGATGCCGAGTTCCGGCAGGATGAAGAAGATCAGGAAGATCTGCACCAGGAACGGCGTGCCGCGGATCAGGTCGACCCAGGCGCCGATTACACCGCTGATCAGCCGGTTGCCGCCGGTCCGCAGGATGCCGAGGCCAAAGCCGATCAGCGTGCCCAGCACCAGGCTGACCAGCGACAGCATCACGGTCATGCCGAGGCCGCGCAGGGCGAGGGGATAGCTGCCGGCGAGGCTTTGCAGCTGCTGCCAGATCATGTCCGTGCCCCCGCCAGGCCGAGCCAGCGCCCGGACAGCGCCGCCAGTCCCTTCAGCCCGTAATAGAGCAGCAGGTAGAAGGCGGCGATGGTGATAAAACCTTCCGCCGGCATGAAGCGGTCGGAGGCGAGCAATTGTCCGGCGCGCGTCAATTCCGCGACCGCGATCAGCGACAGCAGAGCGGAATCCTTGACCAGCACGATCGCCTGGCCGAGCAGCGGCGGGATCGTCACCTTGAATGCCTGGGGCAGGATAACGAAGCGCATGCGCTGGACATAGGTCATCCCCGAGGCGACGCCGGCCTCGACCTGGCCGCGCGGGATCGACAGAATGCCGGCGCGGATGATCTCTGCGACATAGGCGCCGCTGTTCAGCGACAAAGCAAGGATGCCGACGACGAGCTCAGGCAGGATGATGCCGAGCCGCGGCAGGCCGAAATAGAGGAAATAAAGCTGCGCCAGCAAGGGCGTGGCGCGCACCGCGTCGATATAGGCCTTGGCCGGCATGCGGAACAGCCGGCCGCGCTGCAGGTTCATGGCGGCGAGCGCGATGCCGACGGCGAGCGCCCCGGCAAAGGCGAGGACAGACAGCCACACGGTCGTGACGAGGCCCTGCCCGAACAGGGGCAGATATTCGACAATGGTGCGGAAGCTGAAATTTTCGAGCATCGCTGGGCGGTGAATGGTGAATGGTGAATAGTGAAATAGGGAGTAGTGAATGGTGAATAGGGATTAGCGAATAGCGAGTAGTGAGTAGCGATTTACTACCCACTACTCACTATTCACTATTCACTATGCTCAGTGATCCTTCTTCCAGTCGTCGGAATTAACCCAGTAGTCGAGGTTCTTCTGCAGGCGGCCGTCGAGGCTGACCTGATCGAGGAACAGGTTCATCCAGGTCAGCAGGTCCTGCTCGTCATAGCGCGTGGCGAAGGCCAGCGGCTCCTTCGATAGCATCTCCGGCATGATGGTGAAGCTGCCGGCAGGATAGGCGGTCGACTGGCCCTTGACCGCCGAGACGTCGTTGACGCCGCAATCGGCCTGGCCGTTGTTGACGGCGTCGAGCAGCAGTGGGCCGCCGCCCTTGTAGCTCTTGATGTCGGCGTCGGGGAAGGCCTTCTTGGCCTCCTTCTCGCCGGTGGCGCCGAGCAGCACGGCGATCTTGGTACCCTTGGCCTTGCAATCCTCGGTGGATTTGAACTTGCCGTCCGCCTTGGTGAAGACGGTGCTGCCGGTGTACATGTAAGGCTTGGTGAAGGCGACCTTCATCGCCCGTGCCAGCGTCGGCGTCATGTCGGCGACCAGAAGATCGGCCTTGCCCGACAGCAGCGCCGGGATCAGGCCGTCCCAATCGAAATCCAAAAAGGTGATCTTGACGCCCATTTCCTTGGCCATCAGTTCGGCAAGCTCGACCGAACTGCCGGTGCGCTCGCCGGCAGCGCCGACCAGCGAGAAGGGCGGTCCCTGCGTCTGCACGGCAACGCGCAACTCGCCGCGCTTGGTGATCTCGTCGAGCGTTCCGGCACTGGCCGCGGCAGTGAGGCCGGCGAGCGCAAGGCCTGCGATGAAAAGCTTGGCAATAGTCATTGGGCATTCCTCCTTGTTGTCGTTTGTTATTTTCACTTTGTTGTTCACCCCTTTGGGGGTGCTTTTTGAGCGGCAGCGCCGTTGCCGGCGGCGGCCACCGTTCGAAAATCCTTCAGTCCCAGTCGATCGTTTCGGATACGCGTATACCGCGTCTGGCCAGTTCATCGAGAAAGCGGCCGTCGGGCACATGCAACAGCGGGTTGAGCAGGCCGGGCTCGGTAATTTCGCCCCGCGCCAGCATCTGCGCCACGATGCTGGCGGGATAGCCGACGCCGAGGCTCATGCCGAACAGCCCGGAGGCGAGGTCGCGTTCGATGACCAGGTCCGACATCACCGTCTTGCGGCGGCCATCTTGGGTGCCGGTAAAGACATTGCGCATCACGCACAGGTCCTTCTCGTCGGCGCCGTATTGCAGTTGCGGGGCGAGCAGCCGGCCGAGAAATTCACGTGGGCTGGCGCCAACGCCGGGCACCTTGTCTTCGGAAAGGAAGCCAAGCTCCTTCAGCGGCGCCCAGAACGCCGACCAACCCGGCCAGCGCAACGAATAGCGGCCGGAGCGCTGCAGCCCCTTGGCGGCAGCAAGCATGCCCGCATAATGCGGCGCATCGCCATTGGGGAAGGCTTCCAGCCTGCCGAGCCCAGCGATCTCGATCTGATGGATGAACGGATTGTCGTGCTGGCGGCTCGCCGGCACATCGACCCGCTTGCCGTCCTCGACCACCACGCTGTCGCGGTTCTGGCTCATCAGAACCATGTCGAAATTCCAGCTCACCTTGTAGCATAGCGGCTTGGCCATCGCCTTCGGCTCGGGGATACCGCCGCAATAGGAATCGATCGCGGTGATGGCGTCGAGCTGACGGGCGGCGCGCGCGTAGAGCACAAGGTCGATGCCGGGGTCGAGCCCGCATTCGGTCATGATCGAAACGCCGGCCGCTTCCGCTGCCGGGGCAAGGTCGGCGATCGTCTTGCCGTAATTGGTGGTGACCAGCGGCGTTCGCGTCGCGATCGCGGCCAGCACCGCCTCGCGCATCAGCGGCTGCGGCAACAGGTCGATGGCGGCGTCGACACCCGCCAGCACGTTCGCCAACACAGGGGCGATCGCGCCTTCGGGCACGACGAAACGCACGCGGGCAAGGTCGGTCAGGCCGCCAAGCCGGGCTGCGCCATCCCGGGCGGTATCGACGCAGACGACTTCTTCGACACCGGCGCTGGCGACAAGATCGGCGATCGCCGCCCGGCCTTGCAGGCCGAGGCCGCCGAGAACCGCGACCTTCATGGTATTTCCTTTCGCCCAGTTTCGTCGCGCCCAGTTTCGTCGCGCTTGGTCTCGTCCGACCAGCAGCCTTCCGGCAGGCTGACCCATTTGTTGCAGGAGGCCATGACGACGAACGTCTCGCTGCGCACGACTTCGCCCGGCTCGCCGGCGCCGGGGATCAGCTCGCTGGTGACGCGATAGAGATCGGCGACATCGCCGGCCACCGTCACGTCAACGATGATGTCGAAGCGTCCGGTGACCACCGAGGCTGAGTTCACGAAAGGCAGTTCGGCGATGCGCTGCGCCAGTTCCCGGGCGCGGCCGCGCCCCTGCGCATTGATGCCGACGATCGCCGAGATCAATTCTGGGCGCTCGGTCAGGTTGAGCAGCCCGACGATCTTGAGCAGGTTGCGGTCAAGCAGGTTGCGCAGCCGCATGCGCACCGTAGGCACCGAGACGGCCATCTTCTCTGCGAGCCGATTGACGCCAAGCTGCGCATCCTGCGACAGCAGCTTGACCAGTCGCCGGTCAGTCTGATCGAGATGTTCCCGCAAGCACTCAGGCTTTCATAAATGGAAAGAATTTATCGAGTTTTCTTTCTGATATGAAAACAGCTTAGGGTATATCTTTTTAAATCGCAAGAGCGTTCGGCCGCTGTCAACAAGGCCGCATCCCGGAAGACGGGAGAATTTTGCCAGCCGGAGCCGACCGAGGGCATGCCGACTAACGCGGTTTCTCGATCCCCGGAATGCCGCCGATCCGCTCGGCGAGAAAATCGACCAGCAGCCGGACCCTGGCAATGCCTGCGCGCTCCGGGACGATCAGCATGCTCAGCGGTATGGGAGGCGGGGCGTAGTCCGGCAGGATGACTTCCAGCCGGCCGGCGGCGAGGAGGTCGTCGACAAGCCAGTGATGGGCAGGTGCGATACCGCGCCCGGCGACGAGGGCTTCGCGTGCGGCAAGCCCATGGTCGACCCGAAATCGGCCGCCAAAGGGCACGGCATGGCGGTCGCCGCCCGGCCCCTGCAGGGCGAGCGTGTCGCTTCCCGCGATGTTCGACATCCGGATGCCTTCATGGCCAGGCAGATCCTGTGGGACGGCCGGTCTGCCCCGCGCCGCCAGATAGGCGGGCGCCGCCACCAGCAGTCGCCGGGACTGGCCGAGCGCCCGCAGTTTCATCGAGCTGTCGGTGAGCGGACCGAGGCGAAGCGCGATGTCGACGCCCTCCCGCACAAGGTCGATGCGCTCGTCGGTGAGGCTGAGATCGACACCGATGTCGGGGAAGCGGTCCTGAAAGGCGAAGATCAGCCGGCTGACGTGCAAGACCCCGAGCGCCGCCGTGCAGGATATCCGGATCGTGCCGGCCGAAGCCCCGCGCGTGCCCCGTGCCTCGTCGCCGGCCTGCTCGACGAGGCGCAGGATCTGGACGCTGTCGGCATAGTAACGGCTGCCTTCATCGGTCATCGTGACACGCCGGGTGGTCCTGCTGAGCAAGGGCACCCCGACGGCGTCTTCGAGCTCGCGCAAATGCCGCGTGACTGTCGACTGCCCAACCCCGAGCTCGCGCGCCACCGCCGACAGGCTGCCGCGCTCGGCGACGCGAACGAAGGTGCGCATGCGCTCGAGTGTGACGTCAGACCTATCCATTATTCGGCATAATCTTATGCATTGCTCAGATGTAGCGGATCATCTCTGGCCTAGCTACCTTCAGTGCCATCATCCTTCTTCGGAGTGGCCCCATGAAAGTCCTGCTTGTTTTTGCTCATCCTGAACCGCGTTCGCTCAACGGCGCATTGCGTGACGTCGCCATCAGGGAACTCGAGGCCCAGGGCCATGAAGTGCTGATATCGGACCTCTATGCCGATGGCTGGAAAGCCGAGGTGGACCGTGCCGACTTTCCGTCGTGGCCGCCCGAAGCACGCTTCCTGCCGGCTGTGGCATCCAAAAAGGCTTTTGCAACCAACAGGCTAACCGAAGATGTTAAAGCAGAGATCGACAAGCTGCTGTGGGCCGACACGCTGATCCTCCAGTTCCCGCTGTGGTGGTACGCCATGCCGGCAATCCTCAAGGGCTGGGTCGATCGGGTGTACGCCTACGGCTTCGCCTATGGTGTCGGCGAGCACAGCGACAAGCGGTGGGGTGACCGCTTTGGCGAGGGAACGCTCGCCGGCAGGCGCGCGATGCTGATCGTGACCGCCGGCGGCTGGGAGGAGCATTATTCCGCCCGCGGCGTCAATGGCCCGATCGACGACCTGCTGTTCCCGATCAATCACGGGATCCTTTACTATCCGGGCTACGACGTGCTTCCGCCTTTCGTCGTCTACAGAGTGGATCGTTTTGGCGAGGCCGATTTCGAGCCTGTCGCGGAGCGGCTGCGCGAAAGGATGCGGACGCTCGAGACAACCCGACCCATTCCCTATCGGCAGCAGAATGGCGGCGACTATCACATCCCAAGCATGCAGCTCCGCTCTGAACTGGGCGACCCGGGCGCAGCAGGGTTCGCGCTTCACGAGGATCCCGCAACCGCGAAATCGGCTACGCCGCGTTCGACTTTGCGGGACGTGGCCTGACGCAGCATCCCGAGAAGATCGGCAAGGCGCCTGAAGCCTACGGGATGAATCAACGACCGGCCCGGAAGATCGCAACCGCAGCAGCCGTCAGCGCGGCATTGCCTGATGCAGTAGTGCCGTCCGGAAGCGCCTTGCCGTCCTCCAGCCCGACACGCGTCGACCAGCGCCGCTCCGCCGCCCGGTGCACGAACGGCCAGACCGTGGCGTCGGCGCCGTGCAGCAGGATGGCGCGACGCAGCCCGGCGTGGTCGAGCACCGCGGCCATGCCGTCGCAGGCTTCCAGCGCCTCGTCCAACTCCTGCTCGGAAATCTCGATCAGGATGCGCAGAACCTGGCTGCCGTGGTCGAGGCGGACCAGGCGTTCGGCGTCAGCGACGGAGGCGAGCCCGGCCTCGATGCCGATGTCGCGCTGCCGCAGTCCCTGCATGATCTCGGGCGCGGCCTTCTCGCTCAGATTGACCGAGGCGTAGTCGGGCAATTCGCTCCAGCCGGCGATCGCGTCAAGTGTGCGCTCGTCGTCGTTCTCGATCCACGCGCCGGTCGACACGCCAATCAGCGTTCCCGGGCAGGCGCGGCGCAGCGCCAACACGGTCCGGTCCATCGTCGCCGGGGCAAGGCTTTCGCGGCCGTCGGGTCCGCGCGCATGGACATGCAGCTCGGCCGCCCCGGCGGCCACGCAGGCGGCGCCGTCACGCGCCATGGCGTCCGCGTCAAGCGGCAGCTGCGGATGGAAATCGGCGCTGCGCGCGCCATTGATGCAGGTCTGGACAATCATGAGAGTGGTCCGGTTGAAGTGGACCAAGTGTAGCGCAGGATGGCGAAAACCGGAATCGGGTTCGCGTCAGGAGAGTTGCTGCGGGAGGGACGTTTGCAGACGTTGGCGCTGCCCCTCATCCCCCTGCCGGGACCTTCTCCCCGTAGAACGGGGAGAAGGGGCTGGCTGCAACCTCGGGCGCTCTTTCTGCAACGTTGGTTTTTGGCGAAATCTTCGGCGAAGGCTTCTTTCTCCCGGTTCTACGGGGAGAAATGCCCGGCAGGGCAATGAGGGGCAGCGCCGACATTGGCCCCTCTACCTCGAAAACTCGCTGCGCACGATGCCGTGGCGCTGCAGCTTGTCATAAAAGGTCTTGCGCGGAATCCCCAGCGCTTCGATCGTGCGCCTGACGTCGCCCTCGTTGCGGTTAAGCGTCTCGCGGATGATGTCGGCCTCGTAGCGCTCCAGCCGTTCCGGCAGTTTCATGGCGGCATCCGGCTGGGCTGGGGCAGGGGATGCCACTCCTGCGTCTTCCTCCAGTCCAAGCACGAAGCGTTCGGCGAAATGCGCGAGCTCGCGTACATTGCCAGGCCAGTCATGCTCCCTGAGATGGCGGTGCACCGCGGCCGGCACCGCCGGCAGCGGACGCCGGAAGCGGGCGGCGGCGCGCTCGGCGAAGTAGAAGAACAGCAGTGCGACGTCGTCGCGGCGCTCGCGCAGCGGCGGAATGGAGATCGTCACCACGTTGAGCCGGTAATAGAGATCCTCGCGGAAAGCGCCGCGCTGGCGCGGATCGCCGAGATCGACCTTGGCGGCCGCAACGACGCGCAGGTCGACCGGCCGCATTTCGTTGGTGCCGAGCGGGGTGACCTCGCGCATTTCCAGCACGCGCAGCATCTGCACCTGTGTCGAGACCGGCATGCTTTCGATCTCGTCGAGGAACAGCGTGCCGCCGCTGGCATGCTCGATACGGCCGATCCGCTTCTTCTGCGCGCCGGTGAAGGCGCCGGCCTCGTGGCCGAACAATTCGCTCTCGATGACCGTTTCGGGCAGCGTGCCACAGTTCAGCGCGACGAAATTGCCCTTGGCGCGGCGACTCCAGCGATGCAAAAGGCTGGCCACCACTTCCTTGCCGGAACCGGTCTCGCCGGTCACCAGCACGTCGACATCGGTGTCGGCGATCTGGCGCAGCGTGCGGCGCAGCCTTTCCATCGCCGGCGTCTGGCCGATCAGCGGCAGGCCGTCCTGCGCCTCTCCGGCCGCCTCGCGCAAGGCGCGGTTCTCCATCACCAGACGGCGCTTTTCCGCGGCGCGGCGCACGCTCTGCACCAGCCGGTCGGCGGCGAAGGGTTTTGTGATGAAGTCGTAGGCGCCGTCCTTGATCGCCTTGACGGCAACCACGATGTCGCCATGCCCGGTGACGAGGATGACCGGAATGTCCGGGTCCAGCCGCAGGATGCGGTTGAAAAGCTGCAAGCCGTCAATCTCAGGCATGCGGATATCCGACACCACCACGCCGGCAAAACCGGTGTCGAGCCTGGCCAGCGCCTCGGCCGCCACCGAAAAAGGCGAGACCGAAAAGCCGGCAAGCTCGAGCGTCTGCGCGGTGGCCTTGAGGAGATCGCTGTCGTCATCGACCAGGATGACCGGCGCTGCGTCGTCGTTCGTCATGCTGCCTTGGCCACTATGCTGCTTTCAAGAGATGGATGGCGAAGCGGGTGCCGCTGCCGTCGCTCGAAACCTCGATGCGTCCGCCGTAGTCGGCGACGATATCCTTCGAGATGACAAGGCCAAGACCGAGGCCTTTTTCCTTGGATGTATTGAACGGCGTGAACAGCGATTTGAGAATCCCTGGCGGAATGCCAGGTCCGTTATCGGACACGCCGACCGTCACGCCGTCCGCGGTCTCCTCGACCGAAACCCGCACATGAGCGTCGTTGCGGCCGTCCAGCGCTTCAAGCGCGTTCTGGAAGAGGTTGATCAGCACCTGTTCGAGCCGGACCCGGTTGCCCATGACCTTGAGGCTCGGCGGTGGCAGGTCGATCGCCAGTGCGTCGAGCCGGCCGGCAAAGCGGCTTCTCAACAGCACGACGGCGCCCTCGATGACGCCGCGCAATTCGACAGGCTCGGCGGCGGTGCGGCCCTTGCGGGCAAAGGCCTTCAATTCTTCGGTGATGGTGCCGATGCGCTCGGTCAGTGCTGCGATGGCGCCGAGGTTCTCCTCGGCGGGCGCGGTCTGCTTCCTGTCGAGGAAGACGCGGGCGTTGTCGGCATAGGCGCGTATGGTGGCAACCGGCTGGTTGATCTCATGGGCGACGCCGGCGGCGACCTGGCCGAGGATGGCGAGGCGGTTGGCCTGGACCAGATCCTGCTGCACCACCTGCAGCTTGGCTTCCGTGCTGCGATGGTCTGATATCTCCGCCTGCAGCCGATCGCGGGCACGGCTCAGATCCTCGGTTCGTTCGACGACGCGGCGCTCAAGTTCGGTGCGCGCCGCCTGTTCGGCGGCAATCCGCATTTGTCCCGACTGCCGGCGCCACAACAGATACGCAGCAAGGCCGAGCAACGGGACCAAGACGCCGAGCGCAAGGAGCCGCATTTCACGCGCCGCGGCGGCGATCGGCGCCTCGGCCGGGACGAGATAGTCGAGCCGCCAGGGGGT
This sequence comes from Mesorhizobium sp. WSM2561, assembly GCF_000513915.1. Taxonomy (NCBI): domain Bacteria; kingdom Pseudomonadati; phylum Pseudomonadota; class Alphaproteobacteria; order Hyphomicrobiales; family Phyllobacteriaceae; genus Mesorhizobium; species Mesorhizobium sp. WSM2561. The sequence goes on along the minus strand of NZ_AZUX01000039.1, from coordinate 45,770 downwards.
CGAAGGAACCGGGGCTGAAAGTCTGAGGTATTCCGCGTCGCTGCCACCGGGCGTCACCGCGTGGACGATGGATGTGTCCGGGCTGAGCGCCTGCGGGCGCGTGATCGGCAACGGCATCAGCGGTGCATCGCCGAACTGCTGGCTGTTCTGGATGGCGACAAGATCAGACGCGGCAATCGGCGCCGTCGTCATGAAGCGCCAGGACCGCACGCTGGTGATCAGGACGATACCGCGCTCGTCGCTGACATAGGCCGGGCGGTTCACCTCGTGCCAGTCGGCCTCGAGCTGATCGAACTCCGCCTTGACGACGACGACGCCCAGCGGTGCGGCAGCATCGCCGACGCGGCGCGAGATGTAGAGGCCTGGGCGTTTGCTGATATTGCCGAGCGCGAAATATTCGGCGGTTCCGGATTGCATCGCCGCGGAGAAATAGTCGCGGAATCGGTAGTCGTTGCCGACAAAGCTGATCGGGTCGCGCCAGTTGCTGGAGGCGATCGCCAGCCCGTCGGTGCCGATGACATAGAGTACTGAGGCCTTGGTGCCGGAGACCAGCCCTTCAAGCTTGCGATTCAGCACATCGATTGCAGCAGCACTTTTCTGCGCCAGCGCGTCACGCACCTGCTGGTCTTCCGACAAAAGCAGGGGCAGGGCGCGCGGGCTTTCCAGAACGGCGCGCAATAGCGCGACCTTCAAATTGGCGTCGGTGCGGCCCTGCGCCGCCAGTCCCCTGAGCTCCGTGGTACGGCCATAGAGACCGGCGCCGTAAAGTGCGGCCGTGGCCGTCGCAAGGGCGATGGCCGCAAACAGCAGCCAGGCACGGCGCGCTCGCCTGCCGAGTTGCTCGGGCGTCGAAGGCAAGGCAGCGGCGGGGCGTTGCAGCATCGCCCATTTGTGCATGATTTCGCACAAAGCACAATTCGGCCATGCGAACATCCGCACTTTGTGTGTGTGCGAGACGAACTGCCAGTTCTGGAATACCAATAAAATCAAAGGGAGAGGCTCTTTTCCGCGCACTTGGCACGGCAGTTGCAAACACGACTTCAGCGGTCACGAGGCTGCTGGGGGTCAAATGCAAACGCTCCGGGAGGTCGAGCTTTCGATCGGAGCACAATGGAGGACGTCATGCAGACAGCATTCGCTGCCGCCGCGCCGCGCGGCAAACTTCCGTTCTACCGGCATCTCTATGTGCAGGTGCTGGCGGCGATCGCCGCCGGCGTGCTGCTCGGCCACTTCTATCCCGAAACCGGCGAAGCGATGAAGCCGTTCGGCGACGCCTTCATCAAGCTGGTGAAGATGGTGATCGCACCGGTGATCTTCCTGACGGTGGCGACCGGCATCGCCGGCGTTTCCGACCTGCAGAAGGTGGGCCGCGTCGCCGGCAAGGCGATGATCTACTTCCTGGCATTCTCGACGCTGGCGCTTGTCGTCGGCCTCGTCGTCTCGAACGTCGTCCAGCCGGGCGCCGGCATGCATATCGATCCGGCCACGCTCGATGCCACAAAGGTGGCGACCTACACCGAAAAAGCGCACGACACCAGCATCGTCGGTTTCCTGATGAACATCATCCCCGACACGATCACCGGCGCTTTCGCAAAGGGCGACATCCTGCAGGTGCTGTTCTTTTCGGTGCTGTTCGGGCTGGCTCTTGCCGCGGTCGGCGATCGCGGCCGCCCTGTCGTCGATTTCCTGCAGGCACTGACCACGCCGATCTTCCGCCTCGTCGCCATCCTGATGAAGGCCGCGCCGATCGGCGCTTTCGGCGCCATGGCCTTCACCATCGGCAAATACGGCATCGGCTCGATCGCCAACCTCGCCATGCTGATCGGCACCTTCTACCTGACCTCGCTGCTGTTCGTGCTGGTGGTGCTGGGCGCGGTCGCCCGCTACAACGGCTTCTCGATCCTGGCGCTGATCCGCTACGTCAAGGAAGAGTTGCTGCTGGTGCTTGGCACCTCGTCCTCGGAAGCGGCACTGCCGGGCCTGATGGCCAAGATGGAGCGCGCCGGCTGCAACCGCTCGGTGGTCGGGCTGGTCGTTCCAACCGGCTATTCCTTCAACCTCGACGGCACCAATATCTACATGACGCTGGCCGCGCTGTTCATCGCCCAGGCGACCGACACGCCGCTCACCCTCGGCGACCAGATCCTGCTGCTCGCCGTCGCCATGCTGAGTTCCAAGGGCGCCGCCGGCATTACCGGCGCCGGCTTCATCACGCTGGCCGCGACGCTCTCGGTCGTGCCTGCAGTGCCGGTCGCCGGCATGGCGCTGATCCTCGGCGTCGACCGCTTCATGTCGGAATGCCGGGCGCTGACCAACTTCATCGGCAATGCGGTGGCGACCGTGGTCGTGGCGCGCTGGGAAGGGGAACTCGACCAGACCAGGTTCGCTGCCGCGATGGCCGGCGACTTGCCTGAGGAAGCCGATCTGTCGCTGCCGGGGCTGCAGGCTGCGTGACTGTTCAGGCCTACCACCATACGGCCCGGAGCCGGTTCGCCGGCTCCGGGAAAGACCATCGGCCTTGTAAGCCGATCGTCGCAGGTCGTATCCTGCCGGTTGCCGCGCGATAGATTGGAGAAATCGGATATGAGCGTGTATGAGCCGACGCGTCCGATGAAGCGCTGCCCCTCCCACCCTGGAGCGCTGCTCGACGACATTATCCCGGCAACCGGAAAGACCAAGGTGGAAATCGCCAATCTGCTCGGAATCTCGCGCCAGCAGCTTTACGACATCATCCGCGAGAAGAAGCCGGTGTCGCCGGCTGTCGCCGCCCGCCTTGGAAAGATGTTCGGCGACGGCGCCGCGATCTGGCTCCGGATGCAGGCCGCTTATGATGCCTGGCACGCGGAGCGCGAAGTGGATGTCAGCGCCATTCCAACGCTGCATGCCGCCTGAGACGTAACAGGCTTGTGAGCCTTTGGTCTTGGCGTGGGGCTTGCTCCAGCCGCATTTGAAGGCCAGTATCCGCCATGCCTTCAAGGTGCCTGTCCGCTTCGGTCCCGACCTGATCGCGACTCAAGCCTTTCCGTCAGGCTCGGTTGTCGTGTCATCCGAGCCGAACCGTCGGAGCCCTTGCTGCCGTCGACCATGATCTCGGCGGCAGCTCTTGAAGGCAATGGCGGCCTCAGCATGAAGTCGCAAAGCAAGAGACGTGACCCGTCCTGACGAAAGGCACGAGCCTTCTCCCAGGAATTCGTGGGACGCGCTTGAGGAGGAACCAGGCCCGCGCGCGGGTTTGCTGAAACCAAAGCAAGATGCGAGGTCAAATGCGATGCAGTCTGTCCCGAGGATTCCGGTATCCATCATCATTCCGAACTACAATTACGCGCGTTTCCTCAAACGCAGCATCGATAGCGCCCTCGAGCAGGACTACGCGGATGTCGAAGTCATCGTCGTCGATGATGCCTCGCAGGACAATTCCACGACAATCATGGGATCATATGGGGACAGGATCCGCGCCTGCCCGCGCGCGCGAAATGGCGGGCATGCGGCGGCGTTCAACACCGGGTTCGCGGCAAGCTCGGGCAAGATCGTCCTGTTCCTCGACGCCGACGATTTTCTTTATCCGACCGCCATTTCCAGGATCGTCGACACCTGGGATGCGGCAACCGCCCAGGTGCAGTCAAGGCTGCATATCGTCGACGAACGACAACGCATCAAGGACGTCTTTCCGCCGCCCGAACTGCCCTTCGACAGCGGTGACGTCATGCCGAAACTCCTGCACAAGGGCCGCTATCAGACGACTGTGACCAGCGGGCTGGCCTTTGATCGCACAACCCTCGAATCGATCATGCCTATACCGGAGGCGGAGTTCCGCCAGGGCGCCGATGGCTACCTTGTAACGCTGGCGCCCATGTACGGACACGTCCAGTCCATCGACGAATGCGTCGGCGCCTACCGGATCCACGGCGCCAACCATTCGGTGTTCGGTGAAAAGCTCGCCGAGCGGGCACGCTGGCGGGTAACCCACGACTTCCGCCGCATGCAGGCGCTGTCGGACCAAGCCTCCGGGATCGGCCTGACCATCGTCCCGTCGGAGGCTGTCCGCCACGATCCGGTCCACCTGGAAGAGCGGCTGGCGTCGCTGTGCGCGGACAGGCGCCGGCACCCCGTGGCCAATGATTCCCGGCTGGCGCTTGGGGCGGCGGGCGCCGTCGCCAGCCTCGAAATGACCGCGTCGCTGCGCCGGCGCGCCGTCCTTGCCGCCTGGTTCCTGTCGGTCGGGGTGCTGCCGCGGAAACTGGCGACGGCGGTGGTGTCGTGGAAGCTCGACGCATCGTCTAGACCGGCATTCCTGAGCCGTCTGTCCAAGACCATTCGCCACGCAATGGGGTAGAAGACCGTCGCCCGAAGCGGAGCGCATATCGCTCGACAGTTGGCGGGACAGCGCCCCCCTCTGACCTGCTGGCCAAGGACTTGGGTTCCTCGCCCCACGAAAGTGGGGAGGCGCGGCAAAGCCGCGACGGAGAGGGGACTGCGCCTGCAAAGAAAGACCCCTCTCCGACCGCTTCGCGGCCACCTCTCTCCCCCCGCTTCGCGCGGGGCGAGGAACCCAAGTTCTGTCCGGCAGGACAGAGGGGGGCGCGAAGGATTGCCACCCTTTGACTTGATCGGTTTTTTCCAAGCTTCGGTCGCCCTACTGCCCCGCGCGCAGCCTGACCACGGCACTGCGCGCCGCCAGCACCAGCACCGTGATGATGATCAGGATCACCGAGAGGGCGGCGATCGCCGGGTCGATGTTGTCGCGCAGGCCCATCCACATCAGCCTGGGCAGCGTGATGGCGTTGACCGAGGTGATGAACAGGGTGACGCCGATCTCTTCCCAGGACAGCACGAAGGACAGCAGGGCGGCAGTGACGATGCCGAATTTGATGTTGGGCATGATGATGCGGGTGGCGCGTTCCCACACGGTGGCGCCGAGACCGCGCGCGGCAAGGTCGATGCGCCGGTCGAGCTGGCTGAGCGACACCAGGATCAGCACCGTTGCGAAGGGCACCGTCATCACCGCATGCGCCATGGCGACACCGAGCCAGGTGTCGTAGCCGAAGAACGAAGAGACCCCGGAGATCGAGGTCAGCAGGAAGTAGAGTGTGATCGCCGAGACCACCGGCGGCACCACCATCGGCAGCAGCACGAAGCCGACCAGCGCGGCCGTGAAGCGCGGCTGGAACATCCACACGCCGAGGCTGAAGCACAATGCCAGCACGGTGGAAAAGGCGCTGCTGACGACGCCGATCCTGATCGAGAGCAGGATCGAATTGATCCAGCGCGGATCTTCGATCAGCGCCCGGTAATGACGCAGCGACAATTCGCCGGACGGCATCGCCAGCATGCGGGTCGGCGTCAGCGACACCGGGATGACGGCGATCAGCGGCAACAGCAGGAACAGCGCCACCAGTGCGGCGAGGATCAGCGAGACGGGGCCGGGGCGGTAGGTCGGCATCAGATCAGCTGCTTCGGTCTGACATAGCGGAACAGCAGCGCCATCAGCGCGCCGACGAACAGCACCAGCACGACGCTGATCGCCGCCCCCAGCCCCCAATCCGGGCTCTGGAAGATGCGCAGATAGATCAGCTCGGCGACCATCACGCTGCGGCCGCCGCCAAGGATCGCCGGCGTCACGAAGAAGCCGAGCGAAAACACGAAGACGATGAGCGCCGAGCCGATGATGCCGGAGCGGGTCATCGGCACGAACACCGACCAGAAGGTGCGCATGCGGCTGGAGCCGAGCCCGCGCGCCGCCAGCAGCACGCGGTCGTCGAGGCTGCGCATCGAAGACGCCAGCGGAAATACGGCGAAGGGAATGAGGAAATGCGTCATGCCGACGATAACGCCGAATTCGTTGCGCACCAGCGTCAGCGGTTCCGAGATGAAGCCGATCGCCTGCAGCCAGGTGTTGAACAGGCCGCGATTGGAAAGCAGCGCCACCCAGCCGAAGGCGCGCGTCAGCACCGAGATCCAGAACGGCACCAGGATGCAGAACTCGGCGATCACCCGCTGCGCCGGCGTGCCGCGCACCCACACCACGGTGATGGCGTAGGCGGCGGCAACCGAAACAATCGTGACGATCGCGGCGATGCGCAGCGTGCGGACAAACACCGACTGCACCAGTGGGTCGCTAAGCAGCGTGCCATATTGCCCGAGCCCCGGCTCGGGCAGGGTGAAGCTCCAATTGACGACGCCGAAGAATGGCCAGGCGTAGGAGGCGCCAAGGAACAGCAGCAGCGGCGCCATCAACAGCGCCGCGCCCATCCTGTCGGAGAGATATGCTTTCATCTCGGCTCCGGTTATCCCGGTCTATCAGGCGGAGATGATCTTCGTGTATTCGTCGAGTGCGGCCCCGTAGTTCTTGGCGTACCACTCCATGTCGAGCGGGATCTGCTTCTTCATGTTTTCCGGGTCGACCGGGTTGATGCGCTTCTTGTCGGCGGGGATCAGCGCGTCGGTGGCCGGATTGGCCGGGCCCTGGCCGAGCTTGTCGAACATGATCAGTTGCTTCTCCGGATCCTGGGCGCTGGCAATGAACTTCATCGCCGCGTCCTTGCCGCCGGGATTGCCCTTGAGCACGGCGAGCGCGCCGGGCGAGATCAGGCCCTGGTCCCAGATGAACTTGATCTTGCCGCCGGAATCCTGCTCGATCAGCGAGGCTCGCGTCGACCAGACGATGGCCATCGAAGCCTCGCCGTCGAGCAGCACGCTCTGGCTTTCGGCGCCGCCGCCCCAGTAGGCCACGACGTTTTCCTTGAAGGCGGCGATCTTGTCGTGCGCGCGCTTGAGGTCGAGCGGGTAGAGCGAGGCCGGCGCGATGCCGTCGGCCAGCAGTGCCGCTTCCCAGCTCGACACGCCCCATTTGTAGAGCGAGCGCTTGCCGGGGAATTTCGTCACGTCGAAGAAGTCGGCCATGCCGGTCGGTGCCTGGCTGCCGAATTTCTCGGAATCGTAGGCGATGACATAGGAGAAGAAATAGGTCGAGGCGGCGTGCTCCCAGCCGAAGCCAGGCCGCATCTTGTTCTTGTCGACGATCGAATAGTCGATCGGCTCGAGCATGCCCTGCGCGCCGAGCGTGATCGCCGAGAACGGGTCGACGTCGACCAGGTCCCAGGTCGGGGCGCCGCTCTTGAATTGTGCGGCGATCGCACCCTCGGTCGGACCGGAGCCGTCCATCTTGACGGTGATGCCGGTCTCCTTGGTGAAGGCCTGGCCATAGGCCGCGTCATAGGCGGTGATGGCGTCGCCGCCCCAGTTGACCAGCACCAGTTCCTTGGCTTGCGCGAAGGCGCCGGTCGAGCGCAGCAGCATCGGCGTGCCGGCCAGCACGAGCGCAGCCAGCTGCGTGAACTGTCGGCGCGAGATCTCGCCGCGCACCGCCCTTGCGGACAGCGTCTCGATGGCGTGTTTCCTGGTTTCGCTCATCTCTGAATTGTTTGTCATGTCAGTTCCCCTTTTTTTGTCGTTGATATTTCCCGAAAGCCAGCCTGGCGAATTTCAGCTTCGCCACGCCGATCGTCATTGTCCTCCGTCCGGAAGGAGGAACCCTTTTTCCGCCGGCCATGTCAGCCATACGGAATTGCCCTTGCTGAGTGCCGAAGCGGCGACCTCGTTCGGTACCGAGACCGTCACCTTGGCACCTTGGCGCGTGGTGAGATCGAGCCGCGTCGCAGCGCCGAGATAGGTCGAGGCGACCGCAGTCGCGGCGATGCCGTTCTCGCCGGCTGTCGCTTCGGGGGCGATCGACATGTATTCGGGCCGGATCGCCAGGATGGCGTTGCTGCCGACGGCGCTTGCATTGCCGCGCAGGGTGATGGTGCGGTCTTCGCACAGGCCGGTGGCGCCGTTGTCGGCGTTGCGCACGCCCTTCAGCGGCAGCATGTTGATCTCGCCGAGGAACTCGGCGACGAAGCGGTTGGCCGGCCGGTCGTAGACCTCGTCAGGCGCCCCGACCTGCAGTAGCTTGCCGTGGTTGAAGATGGCGACGCGCGACGATAGCGCCAGCGCCTCGCTCTGATCATGGGTGACGAAGACGAAGGTGGTGCCGGTTTCCTGGTGCAGCCGCTTCATCTCGGCCTGCATCTGGCCGCGCAGGCCCTTGTCGAGCGCCGAGAACGGCTCGTCGAGCAAAAGCACACCCGGCTCGAACACCAAGGCACGCGCCAGCGCCACGCGCTGCTGCTGGCCGCCGGACAATTGCGACGGCAGTTTCTTCTCGTGGCCCTTCAGCCCAACGCGCTCGACCATCTCACTGACGCGACGCTTGATCTCGGCCGCCGACTTCTTGCGCACCTTGAGCGGGAAGGCGATGTTGGCCTCGACGCTCATATGCGGGAACAGGGCATAGCCTTGGAACACCATGCCGGCAGCGCGCTGCTCGGCCGGCCGCTCGGTGATATCGACGCCGTCGCTGTAAAGGCGGCCGTCGGTCGGCTGCACGAAACCGGCAAGGATCATCAGGAAGGTGGTCTTGCCCGAACCCGACGGCCCGAGCAGGGTCAGGAACTCACCGCGGCCGATATCGAGCGTCAGATCGTCCAGTGCACGGAACGAGCCGAAGCTCTTGCCGATCCCGATTGCCTTGATCTCTGCGGCACGGCCGGGTTGTTGCATCCTGCCTTGTCCTCAATGCTGATTGAAATCGTAGGCAGGGCGGCGGCTCACCGCAACCGAATAGTTTTCGCCTGACCGGCAAATTTGATTCATCTATTGTCGACGCGGGAGAGGCGAGCGGGACGCTCGAGCTGCCAATCTCCCCCCGTGTGGGGGAGATGTCCGGCAGGACAGAGGGGGGCGCTGTCCCGCCAGCCTATCAACTATTTGGAGCTGCCCATCGTGGTTTCAGAGTTGCTGCAAAAGGTAGCGATCCTTCGCNCCCCCCTCTGCCCTGCCGGGCATCTCCCCCACGAGGGGGGAGATTGGCGCTCCATCGTCCCGCTCAATACGGATGGATTCTGTTCTCCGACAGTTTCGACCTCAGCCACCTCCCGAACGTCTCCAGCACCGGATGCGCCGCCTTGGCATGCTCGGAAACGAGAAAATAGGAGCGTGGCGAACTGATTGCGATGTCGAAGGGGCGCACCAGCCTGCCTTCGCTCAGCGCCCGGCGGCTGGTCAGCTCGTCGCCCATGGCGATGCCCTGGCCGGCGATGGCAGCCGAAAAGACCAGGTTCATGTCGGAAAAGAAAATGCCGCCCTCGGTGTCGGGATTTTCGACCTTCGACAGCGCCAGCCAGCGCGCCCAGTCCTCGGTGTCGCCGAGATGCAGGAGATTGGCGCGCAGCACGTCGGCCGGCTTGGAAAACCCGCCGATCTTGTTGAGCAGCGTCGGGCTGCACAGCGGCGTGAACGAGATCTCGCACAACAGCTCGACCGCCCGGTTCGGCCAGTTGCCGACGCCGAAGGCGATGAAGGCGTCGGCCTCGGCATTGCTGACGTCGTCCAGCCGCCGCGGCGTCAGGATGCGCAGCGCGACATCGGGGTACATCTGCCGGAATTCGCCGATGTGCGTGCACAGGAACAGCGAGGCGAAGCCCGGCGTGCAGCTGACGCTGAACGAGCCGCCGACGCCGGTGCCGGCATGGCGCGTTACCGCATCGCCGAGCACCGTCAGCGCCTTGCGCACGTCACTGGCGTAACGCTGGCCGCGCGGCGTCAGCGCCACGCCCTTGCCGATGCGCTCGAGCAGGTCGAAGCCGAGATCGCGTTCGAGCAGCCGCAATTGATGACTGACCGCGCTGCGGGTCAGATGCAGTTCGTCGGCGGCGCGCCAGACGCTGCCGTGGCGGGCGAAACTGTCGAGGGCGCGCAGCGCCTGAGTCGAGGGAATTCTCAAGAGGTGAACCGAATTTGCATGAGCCGGGAAAACATATCACTTTTTGGCGAGGCGCTTCACTGCTTTCTTTGACCGATGGAGGATCCGGTGACGAACTCGGCTCAAGCGACCGCGCTTGCCTGTCTGGACGATATTCAGCCGTCGCTGTCGGCATGGACGCGGACGATCTTCGATTTCGGCGAGACCGCCTGGCGCGAATACCAGTCGGCCGCCTGGTATGTCGAGCGTCTGAAGCATGAGGGTTTTTCGGTCGAGGAAGGCTCCGGCGGGATGCCGACCGCCTTTTGCGCCCACTGGACCAACGGCACCGGGCCGACGATCGGCATGTATGCCGAGTATGACGCGGTGCCGGGCAATTGCCAGGACGCGGCGACCGTCAAGCGACCACGCCCGGGGCTCGGCGCTGAGGCCGGCGGCCACACCGATCCGCATTCCGGACTCGGCGTTGCCAGCCTGGGCGGGCTTTTGGCGACCAAAGCGGCGATGCAGCGCCACGGCATATCAGGCACGCTGCGCTTCACCGGCGAGCCGGCGGAGAAGGTGCGGGGGTCGAAGCCGATCCATGCCGCAAAAGGCTACTACGATGGCCTTGCCGGCATGATCTCCTTCCATCCTTTCTACATGCTGCCGCTCTGCAACACGGCGCGCTGGGACACCCATTGCGGCGCGGCCTATGCGATGATTTATCGCTTTGTGTGCGATGAACCCGAAAATTGGGTCCGCGCAAACGATGGTGCACCGATTCCGCAGGCGCATTCGGCGGTCAGGGCGCCCGGCGCCAACGACGCGCTTGTCATGATGTACATGGCGTCCAAAGCGCTGCGCGATTCCATGCTGCCGCATCAGGGCGGCTGGTCGATCAGCGAGGCGATCCTGACCGCGGGCCAGGCGACCGCCGACAATCTGCCGGCCGGACTGGCCGAGATCCAGTACATGATCCGCGTGCCGACGATTGCCATGGCCGAGCAGGTTGTCGCCGTGCTCGACCACAACGCGGAGGCCGCCGCCAAGATGAGCGGCTGCCGCCACGAGCGGCACTGGGTGTCGAAGTCGCGGCCGGGGCTCGCCAATCATGCCATGGCGGGTATTGCCTATGAGGCGCTGTCGACCGTCGGGCCGCCGCGCTGGGACGAGACGGCCAAGGCGATTGCCCGCGAAATCCAGGTCAATGCCAGCGGTGCGGCGACCGACGAGCCGTTCATCGCCGAGTTGGAGCAGCTGATTGCGCCTGAGGAGGCGGAGGCGTTGCTGCGCCGCGACTTGCCGCCGTCGCAACTGAATTCCACCTCCGATGATTACACCGACATGTCGTGGCAGACGCCGACGGCGCGGTTCTACGTCGCCCGCCCGGCGCTGCGTTCGCAAAACGGCCAGGCGTATCCGTCCTGGGCGATGAACGCGCTGGGCGGCATTTCCGCGACGATCGATCCGATGGTCACCTGCGCGTCGAAGACGATTGCGTTGGCAGCCCTTCGCCTGCTGGAAGACAAGGCGGCCCGCGATGCGGCGATGGACGAATTCGTCGCCCGCACCGGCGGCGGCATTGGTGGCGGCAATTGGCTGGCGCCGCTCTGCGACTACGAACCGCCGATCCATTTCCGCTGGCCGGAATATGTCGCCACCCCGCGCGGACGGGACTGGTGGATACCAAGCAACCGCAAGCCGCGTGATCACTCGAAGCCAGGAGAATGCCATGACCGTCCATGACCGCATCGTAGCAGAACCGTTTTCATTGCAGCGCCGCAATCCGGCCGGCGGCACCAAGCCATTGACCGCCTGGGGCTTTGCCAACGAGACCGACGTCCTGACCGACGTGCTGCTCGGCTCGCCGAATTTCCTGCGCCATCTCTCGACCAGCTCGCTGTCGCGCAAGCATCTGCGCGAGGCGCCGTGCAACGTCCAGATCGCGCAGGCGCAGCACAAGGATTTGGTCGCCGCCTACGAGCATTTCGGCGTCAACATCCACTGGCACGAGCCGACGCCGGAGCTGCCGATGCAGGTCTATTCGCGCGATTCCAGCGTCATGACGCCGTATGGCGCCATCATCACCGCGATGTCCCAATGGTGGCGGCGCGGCGAGAATTATGCGGCGATCCGCACCTATGAGAAGCTTGGCATTCCGATCTACGACATGGTCACCGCGGGCACTTTCGAAGGCGGCGACTTCAACGTCATCGAGGACGGCGTGGTGCTGATCGGCTGTGGCGGCGCCCGCACCCAGGAGGAGGGCGCGCGTCAGGTCCATGCCTGGTTCGACAAGGAGGGCTGGGAAACCCGCATCGCCTTCATCGACGAATATTACGTCCATATCGATCTGATGGTGGTGCCGATCGCCGAGAAACTGACCGCCGTCTGCCTCGCCTGCACCGAGCCGGGCATTGTCGACTGGCTGAAGGGCAAGGGCCACGAGATCATCGACGTGCCGTTCCAGGACACGATGGCGCTCGGCTGCAACTTCATGTCGCTGGGCAAGGACCGGGTGATCGCGCCGACCTCGAGCCAGACGCTGATCGGTCAGCTCAAGGCGCGCGGCTTCGAGGTGGCGGCGGTCGACATGAGCGAGATCTCGAAGACCGGCGGCGGCATCCACTGCATGGCGCAGGCGCTGAAGCGTGTGCCGGGCTGAAATCCCGAAAAACAGCCACAGAGTTCGGCGTTGAAGTTTTAATATCAAGCGTTGGCGCCGCCCCTCATCCGCCTGCCGGCCCCTTCTCCCCGTATAATGACGGGGAGAAGGGGCTGGCCGCAGCCTAAAACGTAATCTTCACCGAAGCGGCGCTGCGGTTGGCCGGCCCGTGAAAGACGGCCTCGATGTTGTTGCCGTCGGGATCGAGCAGGAAGGCGGCGTAGTAACCGGGATGGTAGTGCTGCCGCTCGCCCGGCGCGCCGTTGTCCGCGCCGCCGGCGACGAGGCCGGCCTTGTAGAAGGCGTCGACCATCGCGCGGTCCTTGGCCTGGAAGGCAAGGTGGTGGCGGCCGGTCAGTTGTCCGTTGGCCGCCCGGCTGTCGATGCTGGAGACGAACAGCTCGTCGGCCCAGAAATAATCCTCGGCGCTGCCGCCGATGGGAACATCGAGCACCTTTAAAACCGCCTCGTAGAAGCGCCGGCTTGCCGTGAGATCGCTGACCACCAACTGGACGTGGTCGATGAGACGGCCGCGATGAAGTTCCATGCCTGATAGCTCCTGATCGCCAGGTTGGAAATCTAGCCCAGGACGGCGCACGGTCAATGCAATGGACAATCGAGTGGGCAATGGAGCAATCGAGTGGCGCGATTTCGCGACTGGATAAAAAATGCAACCGGATTGTAGGATTGGAAATGTCGCCGTCGTCCTTCGGACGCAAGCGGCGTGACGAATCTCGAAAGAAGTCGCGCCGTGTCCAAACGATCTCGGGAGAAAAATATGCGCATTTCCTATCGGTGGGTCATCGTCGCGGCTGGCGCCCTGATGACCTGCGTCGCCCTCGGGGCGATGTTCTCGCTGGCGATCTTCCTCGAACCGATGGCGCTCGACACGGATTGGTCGCGCGCCGGCATATCGAGCGCGATGACGCTGAACTTCCTGGTGATGGGCCTCGGCGGTTTCGCCTGGGGCGCCATTTACGATCGCTACGGCGCCCGCATCGTCGTGATGACAGGGGCGGTGCTGCTCGGGCTGGCGCTGGTGCTGGCCAGCCGCACCGGCTCGCTGCTTGTCTTCCAGATCACCTATGGCGTGCTCGTCGGCCTCGCGGCAAGCGCCTTTTTTGCGCCGATGATCGCGCTGACCACGGCGTGGTTCGACAAGAACCGCAGCCTTGCGGTTTCGCTGGTTTCGGCCGGCATGGGCGTGGCACCAATGACGATCTCGCCCTTCGCGCGCTGGCTGATCTCGGCCTATGACTGGCGCACCGCCATGCTGGTCATTGGTATCGCGGCGTGGGCGCTGCTGGTGCCGGCCGCATTGCTGGTGCGCCAGCCGCCCAAGCCTGCCGCTGACGACGCCGCCTCCGATCTTGCCGCCGACGATACCGGCATGTCGGTTCCACAGGCGCTGCGCTCGCCGCAATTCATCGTTCTGGCACTGACCTTCTTTGCCTGCTGCGCGGCGCATTCCGGGCCAATTTTCCACATGGTGAGCTATGCGATGCTGTGCGGCATAGCGCCGATGGCGGCGGTCAGCATTTACAGCATCGAGGGCCTGGCTGGACTGGGCGGCAGGCTTTTATACGGCGTGCTTGCCGACCGGCTGGGGGTCAAGCCGGTGCTGATTACCGGTCTGGCGATACAGTCGGTGGTCATTGCAGCCTATCTTGCGGTCAGTGAGCTTGGTCAATTCTACACGCTCGCCGTCATCTTCGGCGCCACCTATGGCGGCGTGATGCCGCTCTATGCGGTGCTGGCGCGCGAATATTTCGGCCAGCGCATCCTCGGCACCGTGTTTGGTGCGGTTACCATGCTGTCCAGCATCGGCATGGCTTTCGGCCCGCTCGCCGGCGGCATGGTGTTCGACGCCTATGCCAGCTATTCCTGGCTGTTCATCGGCTCGGCCCTTGTCGGGCTCGGCGCGGTGGCGGTGGCGATCGCCTTCCCGCGGCTGCCGCGCAGGGAATTGCAACCGGCTTAAGGATTGGCGGAGAGGGGAACGCAGGGGGTCGAAAGCGGACATCGGCTATGCCGGCTTTTGACCCCCAGTTACGAGGCTTCCATCGCCCACGATGGGAGTTTGCTCTGCGAGCTCAGGTCTGTGCAGGACCCGAGTTCTCATCCCTATTAGCGATCGATAATGCTGCAATGCAGCACGGTCGCGCCAACGTGAAGTGTGAGTAAGTCCGAGATTCGGTCAAAAACTGTCAAAAATAGCCAGATTCGGGCGGTTTTCGCGCATTTCTCAGGCCGTGCCTCACGCGACTATTTCAAACGCGTTAACATTTTGTGTTGCGACGCAGCATTTTTTTCCTATCGTCGCGCTGGGGCATTTGATGGCGTGAAGAGACTCCGTGGTGTTGAGGCAATCTGCAATCTCGTGGGCCCACTGGCGGGGGATGGCGCAGAGCCATTTGGTCGCTCCGCCCGAACCTCCGCAGCCCGCGCGAGACGCAGCGCTTTGAGCGAAAACGATCAGCCGCATTGCGCAGGCGCCGCTGTCCGCAGAGTGAGCAGCGGCGACCCGCGGCAACGATGTCATCGGAGACATCTAACTGGCGGAAGCGGCCGATGAGACGCGACACGCAATTGGACGCGCTGAGGGCCATCGCCGTGACGATGGTAATGTATTCGCATTTCTTTGCGGCGGGAGGGTCTTCCTTCTGGGGCCACATCGGCGTGCGACTGTTCTTCGTACTGAGCGGCTTTCTGATCACGCGGCTTCTTCTGGACGCGCGCGCGGCCGCTGAATTCGAAACCGCACCCGCACTCAAATCCTTCTACATCAGGCGGGCGCTGCGTATATTCCCTCCCTACTTTGCCGTGTTGGCTTTCGTTTGGCTGGTCGACCTGGAGCAGTCGAGGGGATCGCTGGTCTGGCATGCGCTTTATCTGTCGAATTTCTGGTTCGCGCTGCGCAACGAATGGACGCCTTGGGTGCTCGCCCATCTTTGGAGCCTGAGCATCGAGGAGCAGTTCTATATCGTCTGGCCATTGATCGTTTTGCTGGCGCCGCTCCGGCGTCTTCAGTCGATCTGTATCGGCGTCATCCTGCTGTCGTTGTCGTATCGCTTTTATTGGCCGATCACCGGAAGTCCCGACCTCGCGCGCGACCTGCTTCCGCCAGCATCGATGGACGCGCTGGCGTCAGGTGCGCTGCTTGCAGTCTACCGAACCAGAACCGCTGTCTTGCCTCAGTGGCTGCGATTTGGCTGGCCGGCGCTCGCGGCCGCCTTTTTCGTCCTGCAGTGGTTTGCTCCGACGCCGGCAAATTCCGTGCAGGAATGGGGCCGCTGGCTGCTCTTGGAAGTCCTGCCTCTCGCGCCGCTGGTCGTGGTCGTTGCGAGCTGTTCCTCCGGCATTGACGGTTATCGGGGGAAGTTTCTCAACCTGCCACCGCTGCTGGCGCTCGGCCGCATCAGCTACGGGGTTTATCTCTACCATCCCATCGTCCTGTCACTCGCGGTCATGTCCCAGCCCTGGATCCCGCTCAACGTCTCTGAGCAAGGGCCGGGGCGATTCCTGGTTGCGGGAGCGGCGACCATCATTGTGGCTTCGGTCTCATGGCTGCTTTTCGAAAAGCCGCTCAACAGCCTCAAGCGCTACTTCCCCTATGCTACTCCAGGAACTGGCGCCGTCATCCTGACAGGTGTCAAATCGAATGACGCCGGGTGGCTTGGAAGGACAACAGGAGCTTATTTCAGCGGCCCGCTCGATGGCCGCAAAGCATCCCTGGCACGCGACCTCCCGCGAACGGATCGGAGCTGACCATGGCAGCTCCCTTGGTGTCCGTTCTGCTGCCGATCTATAATGCCGGACCTTTTCTGGCAGCCGCGCTCGCCAGCATCCTGCGGCAGGATTACGATCGCCTGGAGATCATCGCGACCGATGACGGATCGACGGATAATTCCCTGCAGATCCTGCAGAATTTCCGCAAATCTGACAACCGCATCTCCATCGTCTCACGCGAAAACCGGGGCCTCATCGCAACCCTGAATGAAGGGCTGGCGGTGGCTCGGGGTGATCTGGTCGCCAGGATGGACGCCGACGATATCGCCTATCCCTGGCGCCTATCGCGTCAGGTCGCACTCTTCAACCGGCGGCCCGACCTCGCCCTGTGCGGCGCAGGTGTCGATTTCCTGCTTGGCAACCGCATCGTCAAAGGCCTGCCTGATCCAGCTCTTCAGGAAAATATCCTGGGCATATTGTCAATGTTCTTCACGATATTCATGCATCCTACAGTAGTTTTTAATAGGAACGCCATAAAGGACGGCGATCTATATTACGACGAGAGCTATACCCATGCCGAAGATTTCGATCTCTTCAGACGGCTTACCGACCGTTACCCAGCGGCTATGATCCCCGAAAACCTGATCGCCTATCGTATCCATGGCGACAGCGTGACGAACCGGCACAAGCGGGAGATGCGAAGGACGCATTTGAAGATCGTGGCCGAAACCCTTGAGCGGGAAGGCCTCGCGCCAAACGCGCGGGACCTCCGCGACATCGGTGATGCTGCCTCAATGGACACGGTCCGCCGTGCCGCCGATTGGATGCTTGCGCTGCAGGAGAGGATTTCCGGACTGCCGGCGGAAACGAGGCCGAGCTATGAGGCCGGCACGCTGAACCTGTTTTATTTCCTCTACCAACTCATAGGCGATGAGATGCAACCGCTGTTGACGCATGAGTTCCTGACGCGGACTGCCAAATGGGACCGCATTCGGCGTCGCGAGCGGTACGCATTGCGTGCCGGCGCCTACGCGCCGCGGTTCAGTCTCGTCTCGATGTCGGCGACCAGGCAGGTAGACGCCTTGTCGCGGTACTTGCAATCCGTGCCGGCCGCGGCGGTTCTGCCTTCCCTTGGGTCGAGCTAGAATGACAGTCAAATCCCACCAGCCTCTGCAGCACAGTCGCTCGAGTATGCTTGCGCCCATTTCGGCCGATCCCCGGCCGCAGCACGGCCCCGCACCGGAGGTCAGCTTCATCGTCTGCACGCGCAACCGCGTTGCGGTGCTCGAGCCTTGCATCAAGTCGATCCAGGCTGCGTGCCGCGCCCATCCTGCCTTCGCGGCCGAACTCGTGGTTGTCGACAACGGATCGACCGACCGCACGGCAGAACGCCTGGCCAGCATCGCCGAACTGTCGGACATCCCATTGACGGCTGTTTGCGAGCCACGACGCGGATTGGCGGCGGCCCGCAACGCCGGTCTGGCGCGTGCACGGGGCCGTGTGCTGGTCTTCGTCGATGATGATTGCCAGGTCCATGGCGACTACCTCAGTGATTTGCAGCGACATTATGGGACCGGGGAACGGGTCGTCCGGGGAGGCCGCGTCGAGATCGGCGATGCCAGGGATCTGCCGTTCACGATCAAGCGATCGTTGGTCCGCGAGCGGCTTACATCGGATGTTCATCCCGGCGGTTTTGTGCTCGGCTGCAACATGACGATGCACCGCGATGCTGCTACCCGTATCGGCCTTTTCGACGAGCGGTTCGGCGCAGGCGGCCCGCTGCGCTCCGCGGAAGATACGGACTATCTTGTGCGAGCGGTGCTGCTCGGAATCCCAGTCGAATATGTGCCCGACATGACGATTTTCCACCATCACGGCCGGCGAGATCGCAAGGCCATCGAAAAGCTCCACCGCGACTACTGCCTGGGCAATGGCGGGCTGTGCCTGAAACATGTTCGCCATGCGCCTTGGCTGCTTCGCCATTTCTACTGGGCCGTGCGATCGGCTTTCCGGGAATTGGTGAACGGGCCTCGGTTCGATTGCGAACTCAAGCTGTCGCACTGGCCGATCGTCGTCATGAATCTGCTCGGCGCGGCCAAGTTCGCGGTTCTTTTGTTGGCGAGACGCCCAGAGGCGCCGCAAGTGCGGCAGGATCAACAAGCACAGGATCAACGGGCAAATGCCCAGGCGAGGGTGAATACGCCGTAATGCGACTGGTACCGCCGAGCCTGCCGATGCTGCGCCGCGCGCTTGGAAGTAAACAACTGCGGCTGCTTCCTGCCGTGGTGATGCTGGGTCTTGCCAGCGCGGCCCTTGAAGGCTTCGGCATAGGCCTGATCATCCCCTTGCTGGGCATCATCATGGGGCAGGGGGATCAAACCGGAATGGCCGGCTTTTCTGCCGTGTTCCAGCATTTCGGATCTGACCTGAGCGAGCGCGACCGGCTGATCGTCATCTCGGCCGCTATTCTCGCCTCGATCGTCCTGAAGAACGTCTTCGCCTTCGCAAACACGCTGCTGACGACCTTCATCTATGGCAAGGCCAGCCATTCGATCCGCAGCGCACTGTCGGAGCAGTTGCTGCGGGTCGGTTATCCATTCTTCCTGCAGCAAAGTCCCGGACGGCTGCTCAACATCATCTCCAACGAATCCTGGCGGGCATCGGATGCGATCCAGCTCATGCTGACGGCCATCGTCAGCGCATCGGCCGCAATCATTCTGCTGGCTTTTCTGCTCCTGCTTTCATGGCAGATGACACTGTTGGTCACGCTCGGGTTGGTCGTCGTTCAGATCGCGCACGCCGTGCTGTCAGCCAATTTGAAGGCGCCGAGCCGCAGCGTCGCCTCGCGCAACAGCGATCTTGCATCGCAGATGCTCCACCTCGTGCATGCCGGGCGTCTGATCCGCATTTTCGGACAGGAGAGCCGCGAGAAGGCGACATTCGATCAGGCGTCGGACGCGGTTCGCCGGGCAGCTTTCGTCCTGCTTACGCGTCAGGGCGCGTTGCCGCCGCTGACCGAGGTTCTCCACGCGATGCTGTTTCTTGCGGTGGTGATCGGCGCCTGGTTCGTGGGCGTGAGTTTCCCGCTGATCGTCGCGTTCGTCATCCTGCTCTACAGGCTGCAGCCGTATATGCGGGCCCTGCAAATGGCCTGGAGCCAGCTGCAAGGCTTGAGCGGATCGCTTGAAGAGGTGGTCTGGATGCTGGACCCGACCGACAAGCCCGAACCTCCGCGAGGACACCGACCGTTCCAGGGCTTGGCGCAAGGGATCAAGTTCGATGACGTGACCTTTACCTATTCCGGCAAGCACCAGCGTGCCGTGGTGCTGCATTCGGCGGCATTCGAGATCCGCAGCGGCCGCTCGACGGCGCTCATCGGCCGCTCAGGCGCAGGCAAGACGACGATCGTCAATCTCCTGTGCCGCTTCGTCGAGCCTGATGCCGGTAGGATTCTCGTCGATGGATCACCCCTCGACCAGATCGATCCCAGCCACTGGCGAAGGCATATCGCACTTGCCAGCCAAGATTTGGAACTGGTGGATGGCACCATTTTTGAGAACATAATCTACGGGCAGGACGCAGCCTCGGCCGGCGACGCCCAGCGTGCTGCAAAGCTGGCCGAAGCGCATGAATTCATTGAACATCTGCCGCAAGGCTACCAGACGGTCGTCGGCTACAGGGGCGTCAATCTTTCAGCGGGACAGCGGCAGCGGATCGCACTGGCGAGAGCATTGGTGCGCGATCCCGATATCCTCATCCTGGACGAAGCCACCAATGCGGTGGACGGGCTGTCGGAAGCGGCAATCGTCGAGACCTTGAAGTCGAGGGCAGGCCGCCGCACGACCATAGTGATCAGTCATCATCACAGCACCATCTCATTCTGCGACGACGTGGTGATCCTCAGCGGCGGTCGCGTGAAAAAGCAGGCGCCTTTCGCCGCTCTGGCGACGCTCAGCATGGATGAGCTTTACCAGCATGAATCAATGGATTGATGAGGGATTGCGATTCTGCTTGCCGCGGTCGCCTTCCCGCCGCAGGGAATTGCAACCGGCGTAGGGGGGCGGGCCGGCTGCGCGGCGGTCTGCAGCACGAAGTGCTCGGTTCAACGTGCGTATTCACTCGGCCCGGCGCGAAAAATTTGTCGCCGCAGCCTTGCCTCGTCGTATCGGTCGCTTCCTCGATTGCGGTTCGGATGCCGCTGTGCGATCCGGTGTCGCGACGTTTCCGACGAGCGATGCGAGCTCGGCCTCGCTGAGCGTCTCGATCTCGAGCAGCTTGCGCGCCGTCTTTTCCAGCAGATCCCGTCGCTCGGTGAGGAGCCCGACGGTTCGCGCGAAAGCTGTGTCGACGATGCTGCGAACTTCCGCGTCGATAGCCTCGGCGGTGGCCTCGCCGTAATCGTGCTCGCGCGGACCGCCGGCAAGTGGGTTGGGGCTCAGGAAGGAGCGCTGGTCCTTTTCCAGCGCCACATGGCCGAGCCTTTCCGACATGCCGTAACGCGTCACCATGGCGCGGGCGATATCGGTCACTTTGGCCAGGTCATCGGCGGCCCCCGTGGACAGATGCCCGAACACGATCTGCTCGGCCGCCCTGCCGCCGAGCAGCACCGCCATCTTGTTCTCCAGTTCCTCGCGCGTCATGAGGAATCGGTCCTCGGTCGGCCGCTGGATCGTGTAGCCCAAGGCGCCGACGCCGCGCGGGATGATCGATACCTTGTGCACGGGATCCACCCCGGGCAGCGCCATGGCTACCAACGCATGGCCCATTTCGTGATAGGCGACGACGTCGCGTTCCCTCGGGTTCAACAGTGGGGCAAGCAGCACGAGACATGGAAATCGCAGCGTAAAGCGGCCTGGCGCGGGCAGACCTATAGCGGCTCGGCCGACCGCCGCACGGCTAGTCGATGCGCTGTCGCTGCTTGCCACGGCGGGCCAGGACATTGGCGACGACGAGCAGCACGATTGACAGTGCCATCATCAGCGTCGCGGCGGCGGTGATTGCCGGGCTCAGCTTCTCGCGCAGGCCGATGAACATCTCGAGCGGCATGGTGCGCTGATTGGCGCTGGCCAGGAACTGCACCACGACGACCTCGTCGAACGAGGTGACGAACGCAAAGGCCGCCCCTGACAGCACGCCGGGCAGGATCAGCGGCAGCATCACCCTGAAGAACGATGTGATGGGTCTTGCGCCGGAGATGGCGGCGGCGCGCATCAGATTGCGGTCGAAGCCGGAGAGGCTCGCCCCCACCGTGACGACGACGAAGGGGCTGGCGAGTGCGGTATGCGCCAGGATGATGCCGGCATAGGTGCTGGCGAGGCCGACGCGCGCATAGAACAGATACGAGCCGACGGCGGTGATCACCACCGGCACGATCAACGGCGACAGCAGCAGCGGCATGACGATGCGGCGGCCGGGAAATTTTTCGTCGGAAAGTGCGATCGCCGTCAACGTGCCGAGTATCGTTGCGATCAGCGTCGTCCCGAAGGCAACGATCAGGCTGTTGCCGATGGCTGCCTGCCAGCGCTGGGTTCCGAGCACGACCTCGTACCAGCGCGTCGAAATTCCCTCCAGCGGAAAGATGAAGAAGGCGCCGCTGTTGAACGACAAGGGAACGGGAATGAGGATCGGCACGAGGAGGAACAGGATCACCATGCCGCACCACAGCCAGAGCAGGGTGATGCGGATTCTTTCGCCTGTCGTTGGATAGGGAGACAGCAACATGGCTACACCAGCTTGAGGCGGTCGAGGCCGAGGATGCGGGCGAAGATGCCGAACATCGCCAGGGTGAAGACGAGCAGGATGAAGCTGAGCGCCGCCGCCATCTCCCAATTCAGTTCGACATTGACATAGCTGGCGATGAAATTGCTGATCAGCTGGTCGCTGGCGCCGCCGATCAGCGCCGGCGTGATGTAATAGCCGAGGCAAAGGATGAAGGTGAGCAGGCAACCGGCCATGACGCCCGGAAAGACCTGTGGAAGGTAGACGCGGCGAAAGGCGGTGAACGGTTTTGCGCCGAGCGAATAGGCAGCCTTCATCTGCGAGGGCTGGATGGTGCGCATGACGCTGTAGATCGGCAGCAGGGTGAACGGCAGCTGGATGTGGGTCATGGCGATGATCAGGCCGATGCGGCTGTACATCAAATCGAGCCGGTGGTCGGCGACGCCGAGCCACAGCAGCAGGTCGTTGACCAGGCCGAATTTCTGCAGCAGCACCGTCCAGGCCGCGGTTCGCACCAGGATCGACGTCCAGAACGGCAGCAGCACCGCAACGATGAGGATGGCGGCGAGGCCCTTGGGCACGGAGGCGATGAGATAGGCGAGGGGGAAGCCCAGGACCAGCGTGGCCAGCGTCACCGCTGCGGCGACCAAAAATGTGCGCATGAACACCTGCACGAAGATCGCCTGTTCGGGTGGCACTCTTTCGATGCCGCCATCGGCATTCCAGCGCAGATCAAGCGCGCTCAGCAGATAGAACGACGTGACGCTATGGGTGCCGCTCTCGATGACCGGCCATGTGCCCGGCGCCGACCAGAACGGCACCGCTTTCATCACCTCCAGCGGCGGCCTGTCGGCAGCCTCCAGTTGACGCACCGTCTTGAGCACCTGGCTGCGCGCGCCGGGCAGGCGAGCGTTGAGGCTCTTGGCGAGTTCGTAGGCGGTGCCCTTGGCCTGGTTGCTGCGGAGATCGGCGGCAAGGGCCAAGAACGCAGCGTCGTCGGGCAGTCCGGTGCCGCTCCAGCCGCGCAAGGCCTGACTGGTCTGCGGCAAGGCGTCGGCAATCGTCGGATCATAGACGGCGCGCGACAGAAGCAGGACGATCGGGATGCCGAAGCTCAATGCCAGCAGCACGAGCAAAGGTGCTGCCAGCGTCAGCGATCGCAGGTGGTCGCCGAGATCGGCGCGGCGAAGTGCTGCCGCAACCGACTTTGCTGCGCCGGAATCGGCGGCCGACCAGTCGCGGCTTGCCCGCGGCCGGTCCAGTTTCGTGGGCTCGAGCGCCGACATTTTCCCTACTGCGCGAGCCAGGCGTTGAAGCGCTTGACCAGATCCTCGCCATAGTCGCCCCAGAATTCGGTATCGGCGACCAGGTAAGCGGTCATGTGGTCGGGTGCGTTCGGCAATTTCGGCAGGGCGTCCGGCGCGACGAAGGAGGCCGCATCGATGCGCACCGGCCCGTAGGTGATGTAGCTGGCGAGCTTGGCGTTGATTTCCGGCTGGCTGATATAGGCAAGGTATTTGTAGGCCAGATCCGGGTTCTTGGCGCCCTTCGGAATGGCGATCATATCATATTCGAGGATCTGGTTGTTCCAGACGATCTTGAACGGCGCCCCGTCCTTGTCGATGGCGTTCTGGATACGGCCGTTCCAGGCGGTGGTCATCACCACTTCCTTGGATGCGAGGAGCTGCGGCGGCTGTGCGCCGGCATCCCACCAGACGATGTCCTGCTTGATGGTGTCGAGCTTCTTGAAAGCGCGGTTGACGCCTTCGGGGGTTGCCAGCACCTCGTAGACATCGGCCGCCGCGACCCCGTCGGCCATCAGTGCCCATTCGAGGTTCTGTGCCGGAAACTTGCGCATCGCGCGCTTGCCCGGAAACTTCGTCGTGTCGAAGATGTCGAGGACCGAGGTTGGCGCCTCCTTCAGCACGTTGGGGTCATAGGCAAGGACATCGCCATAGGCGTCGAGACCGACGCCGCAGTCGAGCGCCGAACCTTCGATGAACTTTTCACGCGGGGCGATCCTGGAATAGTCGAGCCGCTCGAGAATGCCGGCGTCGCAACCCTGCAGCACGGTCGCGGTCTCGACCGTCACCAGATCGATCGGCACGTTGCCGGTATCGACCATCGCTTTGACCTTGCCGAGATCGCCAAGATATTCCTGCTCGACGATCTTGATCCCGGTTTCCTTGCTGAACGGCTCGAACCATGCCTTGCGCTGGGCATCCTGCCAGGCGCCGCCGCTGGCCATGATCGAAAGCTCTTCCGCGAAAGCGGCATTTCCCATGGTGATGAATGCTGTGGCTGCCGCGAAGGCGAACAGCCGGGCTTTTGTGATTTTCATTGTTCTTATTCCCCTGTTTTCGAGATGGAACCGCCCGTTCCGGCATCGGCCGGAAAGGCGCGGCAGTCGGTGGGCGCGCAGGAAACCGTGACCGGTTCCCCGTTGCCCATGGTCGCTTCGGGGCCGACCTTGACGGTCAGCAGCTGGCCGCTTTCCAGCCTGGCCAGAAGGCGCTGGTGGTCGCCGAGATAAATGCGGCCATCGACCGTGGCGGCTAACGCATTTGCTCCGTTCGAAGCGGGCGCAAGCTTCAACCGTTCCGGGCGGATGGCGACATGGCAAGCCACGCCTTCGGCGACGCCGATGGCCAGCGCGGAGACCGAACCGCCGCCGTGCAGCGCGACGCGGCACTCCTTGCCGGAGACGCGCTCGACCTTGCCTTCCAGCGTGTTGTTCTCGCCGATGAAGCTGGCGACGAACGAGCTCTCTGGCGTGTTGTAGAGATCGTCGGGCGAACCGAGCTGGGCAATCCCGCCATTGTTGAATACGGCAACGCGGTCCGACATGGTCAGCGCCTCGCTCTGGTCGTGCGTCACATAGACGATGGTGACGCCGAGCATGGTGTGCAGCTGCTTGATCTCGATCTGCATGTGCTCGCGCAGCTTCTTGTCGAGCGCGCCGAGCGGCTCGTCCATCAGCACCAGGCTTGGCTCGAACACCAGCGCGCGGGCAAGCGCGACACGCTGCTGCTGGCCGCCGGAAAGCTGTGCCGGCCGCCGGTCGCCGAACTGCCGCAGCCGCACCATATCGAGTGCGCGGCCGACGCGGGATGCAACGTCCGCCTTGGTGATCTTGCGGACCGAGAGCGGGAAGGCGACGTTCTCCTCAACGCTCATGTGCGGAAACAGCGCGTAGTTCTGGAACACCATGCCGATGTTGCGTTCGTAGGGTGGCAGCCTGTCGACCGACCGGCCTTCAAGCGTAATGACGCCGCTGGTCGGCCGTTCGAACCCGGCAAGCATGTTGAGCGTCGTCGTCTTGCCCGAGCCTGAGGGGCCGAGAAGGGTGAGGAACTCGCCGCGCGCCACGCTGAGATTCAGCCGTGTTACCGCGAAAGTGCGGCCGTCATAGGATTTCTCGACATCGACGAATTCGACAAATCCCTGCCGGCGGGCGCCTGGTGCCGCAGCGGCACTATCGGTTGACAGGACTGTCGCTTCGGCGATCACGAACGGAAATCCGTTGAGCGGCGGCAATGGCCGCTTGTCGAAACGAGGTGGTGCTTGCTGTGCATGTGTCGGTCTCGCATGACGCTGGCCGCGCAAGGGCGGCAACCAAACTTGTATGCTCACACAATCAATCGCTAAAGCAGCATAGATGCAGACAAGTTTGCCCGTCAAGCGGATTTCTTCGGGATTGTGTGAGATTTTCCAACCGGATTTTGAAAACAGGTACCGGACAAGTGCTATTGTCCGGAGCATTGTCTTATGCTAGATGCGCCGGTAGCCAGAGCGTCAACACACCGAAACCGCCAATCCGGATGCTTCAGGACCTGCAACTCGCCTCGGATGAAGGCCCGGTCTACCGGCGCCTTGCTGACGCTATTGCCGAACGGATTGCAGCCGGCACGCTTGCAGTTGGAGACCGGCTGCCGCCGCAGCGCGAGATTGCTCGCGCACTTGGCATCAACGTCACCACGGTGACGCGCGCGCTGTCGACACTGCAGCAGCGCGGCCTGCTTGAAGCGCGGCCCGGACGCGGCACCACGGTCGCCGCCCGCAACGGCGGCGAAGGACCAGGTTTCGTGTCGGCGCCGAGCGAAGACAGCGGCGTCATCGATCTTTCCGTCAACAGACCAGCGACCTCGGCCTATCTCGATGCCCTGGCCCTGCTGCTGCCGCGCTTGGCCAAGGACCGGCACTACGCCACGCTTCAGGACTATCACCCGCCCGAGGGGCCGCTTTGGGCGAGGGCGGCAATCGCCGAGTGGATGCGGCCGGTGGCTGGTGACGGCGATCCCGGCCGGATGGTGCTGGCGGCGGGCGCCCAGCATGGGCTGGATTGCGTGCTTGGCGCGGTGACCAGGCAGGGCGAGGTCGTACTCGCCGACGAAGTGACCTATCAGGGCATCAACGCCCTGTGCCGGGTGCATGGGCTCGACCTCAGAGGCGTCGCCATGGACCGCGGCGGCATGCGGGCCGACGCGTTCGAGACGGCCTGCGCGCAGCTCCGCCCGCGCGCGGTCTTCCTGGTGCCGACCCTGCACAACCCAACGACCATCACGCTATCCGAGGAGCGCCGGCACGAGCTGGTGGCTGTCGCCCGACGCCACAACGTCCTCATCATCGAGGACGACGTCTACCGGCCGCTGGCGGACAATCCGCCGCCGTCGCTTGCCAGCCTCGAGCCCGAACTGACGATCCATGTCGGCGCCTTGTCGAAATGCCTTGCCCCAGGACTGCGCCTCGGTTTTGTGATCGCGCCACGCGCCATAGCCGGCCAGGTCGCCGCGGCTTTGCGCATCAACTGCTGGAGCATCAGTCCCTTGACGGCGCTGATCGGCGCGAGGCTGATAGAGGAGGGCGCGGCGGCACGCATCATCGAAGCCCAGAAGCAGGAACTTCGCCAGCGCCAAGCCGTGCTGACCGAAATCCTCGGCCGCTACGATGTCCAGAGCCACGCCATCTCGACCCATGCCTGGCTGCGTCTTCCAGAACCCTGGCGGGGCGCGGGTTTCGCTCGCACCTGCCTGGAACGTGGTGTTGCAGTCCTGCCTGGGGATGCCTTCGCTGTCGGCCGCGAACCGGTGCAGCACGGGGTGCGCATCAATGTTGGCGCCGCGCGCTCGCTCGATGATCTGCGCGCGGCCCTGAATACCATGGCTGAACTGTTATCGGCCGGCCATCTGCAACTGCCCGGCTTCGTCTAGGATGGCAGCACCGGAAACCGTGGAAGTCGCCATAGTCGGCGCCGGCATCGTCGGTTTGGCAACGGCACTCCGGCTTGCGGCCGAGGGGCGCGAGGTGCTGCTCATCGACCCCAACGAGCCTGGCTCGGGCGCCTCGTTCGGCAATGCCGGAACGATTGCCGAATATGCCTGCATGCCGGTCGGCAACCCGGCCGTGCTGCGCCAATTGCCAAAACTGCTGCTCGATCCAGACAGCCCTTTTTCGCTGCGCTGGCCGGCTCTGTTCCAGTTGGCGCCGTGGCTGGTCAGTTTTGTCAGAGAGTCGCTTCCGGCGGCCACCCGCGCCAACGCGATGGCGCTCGCCGGGCTTCTGGCTGAGGCCCTGCCGGCCTGGGAGGAGATGGTGAAAGAGGCCGATATGGCCGACCTGCTGCGCCGCAACGGCTGCCTCTACCTGTATCGTCGCGAGAGCGATTTCGCCAAGGCCGCTGGGGGCAGGGCGTTGCGCGCCGGGTTTGGCGTGCATCAGGAGGTTCTGACGCCGGCAGAGGTGGCCGCGCTGGAGCCGAGCCTGCCGCCGGCCGGGGCCCGCGGACTGTACTTCCCGGATTCGATGAACGTCACCGATCCAAAGACGCTGATGCGGCGGCTGCTCGATGCCGCAACCGCCCGCGGCGTGTCGGTGGCGCAGGCTGCCATATCAGGGCTGCAGGTCGAGGCTGACGGTGCCAGGCTCAGCGGTTGCGGCCTTCGCATCAAGGCGAGCACGGTGGTGATCGCCGCGGGTGCGCAATCGCGGGCATTGGCGATGCAGGCCGGCGACAGCATCCCGCTCGAGACCGAACGCGGCTATCATCTCGAATTCCCGACCGAAGCGCCTTTGCTCAATCGTCCGGTCTGTCCCGTCGATCTCGGCTTTTACATGACGCCGATGGCCGGCCGGCTGCGTGTCGCCGGAACCGTCGAGCTCGGCGGGCTTGCAGCGCCGGCAAATCCGCGCCGGCTGGCGCTGCTGGATCGCGGTGTCAGGCAGTTCTTCCCCTCACTCGGCCGGACCTCATCCGAATGGCTCGGGTTCCGGCCGTCGCTGCCCGATTCCCGGCCCGTCATCGGTCGGTCACGTGGCAGCCCCAGGGTGATCCATGCCTTCGGTCACGGTCATCTCGGCCTCACTCTGGCGCCGATCACGGCCCGCTTGGTTGCCGACCTGGTTGCCGGACGCGGCGATCCTGACCGCCTCGCACCCTTTGCAGCGGACCGCTTCGATGCATGAAGGTACGTCGGCTCGGCCGCGATAGCGCAGCGCGTCGACCAGCACGGCAAAGGCCGGCGAGTTCTGCCTTCGGCTCGGGTAGTAGAGGTGACTATTTTTCCCGCATGGCTCGGCGGAAGTTCTGCGTGATCGGCTCAGCGAGGTAAGAAAGCACGGTGCGAGCACCCGTCCGGATCATCGTCTCGCTCGACATGCCGGGCAGCAGCTTACGGCCCTCCAGCTTGGCGAGTTCGCTCTTGTCGATCAACACGATCGCGGCGAAATACGGTGCCCCGCTGCGCTCCTCCACCATGCGGTCAGCCGACACGATCCCCACGACGCCGTCGAGTGGCGGCAGGTTGTAGCGGGCGAAGGCCGGGAAGCTGACGCGCGCGCGCTGTCCGGGGGCGATCGTCTCGACATCCTCTGGTTTGACCATAGCCTCGACCACGAGTTGCTGTCCGAGCGGCACGATTGTCATCAACGTCTCACCGGGTTTCACGACACCGCCCGCAGTGTGGACCTTCAGCTCCATGACGATGCCGTCAACTGGTGCGACGACATTGGTACGGGCAAGCACGTCTTTGGCGGAACGCTCCTCCTGTCTGAGGTCAAACAACTCCGCCTCGACCTTGCTCAACTCCTCGACGGCCTCGTTCAGCCGCACTGTGTTGAGGTTCAAGATTTGCATGCCAATCTCGGCCATGGCGCTTCTGGCACGAGCGATTGCCGCAACGTTGGTAGCGCGCTCCCCCTCGATCTCCCGCTGTTGTCGTCTGAGCAACAGGTTCCGCTCGCGGGTGGTCAGCCCCCTCTTGAGCAGACTCTCAAGATCCTTGCTTTCACCCTCGATCGCCTCGATCTGCTTGTCCTCGGTGACGATAAGCTGCTCCAGTCCCGTTATCTCTTCCTCGGTCTGGTGACGGCGCTGACTGAGCATTTCCCGCTCGTCCTTCAAGTTGTGGTGCTTCGCCGCGAACACGTCACGCTGTGCGGCCACCGCATCCTTTGCGGCAGTGGCGGGGTTTGCGAGCAACGCCGGATCAAACTCGATCTCGGCCTTGCCGTCACGCTCAGTCCTGAGACGCGCGGCCAGCGCCTCACGCGTTGCTATCCGGTTCTGGAGCAGGTCAAGCTGCGTCTTTGCCTGTGTGTCGTCGAGTCGGATGAGGACCTTGCCCGCCTTGACGATATCACCGTTGGCGGCGTTCAACTCCGCGATGATGCCGCCCTCGAGGTGCTGGATGAGCTTGCGGTCGCCGGCGACCTTGATAACGCCCGGAGCCACTGCGGCGCTGTCCAACGGTGCCAGCGCCGCCCAACCCCCGGCCACGCCGAAGAACAGGAACATGATCGCGAACCCGGTGCGCGTCACGCCCGTGAGACGCAGGGGTACCGGTTCCAGTACGGAGGGTGGCGGGACAGGTAACGGCACGACGTTCATATCTGTTCTCGTTTTCATGCCTGGTTCGCCACTATAGTTGGCGTCTGACTCACCTTGCGGATGCGCGCGGCGAGTTCGTTGAAGACATAGTCACGTGGACCGAAGAGGTCTTGTTGGCCCCGATTGAGGACCAATATCTTGTCAACCTTCTCCATGATGTTCGGTCGGTGCGCGATCAGGACAATG
The DNA here is from genome assembly GCF_000513915.1 of Mesorhizobium sp. WSM2561. NCBI lineage: Bacteria > Pseudomonadati > Pseudomonadota > Alphaproteobacteria > Hyphomicrobiales > Phyllobacteriaceae > Mesorhizobium > Mesorhizobium sp. WSM2561. Next base: position 15,806 of record NZ_AZUX01000039.1, on the reverse strand, counting down.
GTCGTGCCCGCCGCCTTGACCGTGCTGAGGGCTGCGATCAATGCGTCCTCACCCTCGCGGTCGAGGTTGGAATTGGGCTCGTCCAAGATAATGAGTGCCGGGTCGCCGTAGAGTGCCCGTGCCAACCCGATGCGTTGGCGCTGCCCGCCTGACAGCACCGCGCCGGATTCGCCGATCTCGGTGGCGTAACCCTTCGGCAGTCCTTTGATCAGTTCGTGAACTCCCGCCAACTGCGCGGCCTTGACCACGTTGTTGAAGACCGCTGGATTGAGCTGCGCGAAGCGGCAGATGTTTTCGGAGACGGTACCGGCGAAGAGCTCGATGTCCTGCGGCAAGTAACCGACATAATGACCACGGTCCTCCGCCGCCCATTGGGCAACGTCCATGCCGTCCAGTAATGCACGCCCCCCGGATGGACGCCAAGCACCGGCCAGTATTCGCGCCAGACTCGTCTTGCCGGCCGCGCTCGGGCCGATCAACGCCATTGCTTCACCCGGCTTGAGCTGGAAGTTAATCCCTTTCAGGATAGGCTCGCCACCCTGTCGGGCGAGTACGATGTTCTCGACCTCAAACTTACCTTTCGGACGTGGTAGTGGCAGAACCGGTGTGGCCTCCGGGTGCTGTCCGGCGACTGCGGTGAGACGCCGGTAAGCGGCACGCGCGCCGACCGTCGCCTTCCATGTGCCGATCGCTTGCTCGACCGGAGACAACGCGCGACCCATCAGGATTGCGGCGGAGATCATGATAGCGGGTGAAGCCTCGTTCCGAAGTACTAGATAAGCACCAAGGCCCAGTATGGCCATTTGCAGGGCCAGCCGGTGACAACGCGCGATGGCCGCGATGACGCCGCCACGGTTGGCAGCAAGAACTTGTCCTTTGTTTGCCTCGTCCTGCTGCGCCTTCCAGCCCTCCAGCAGCGGCTTTAACATGCCCATCGCCTGTACGACCTCGGCGTTGCGGATCGCCGCCTCAGCCTGCACGTATGCCCGCGACTGTGCGCTTGCGGCCTCGGTCAGCGGCTTGCGTGTGAGGTGTTCGTTGAGCAACGCCAACGCAAATAACACGATCCCGCCGACCAGCGCCAACCAACCCAGCCAAGGGTGCATAAAGAATATGGCGATGAAAAATAGTGGTGCCCAAGGCGCGTCAAGGATCGGGAAGATGCTCGGGCTGGTGAAGAAATTCCGTACTTGATCCAGGTCGCGCAGCGGACGGGCGTTGGCCTGACCGGGCGCCGAGGCGGCATATTCTACCGAGGCGGTCAGGAGAACTGGTGCCAACCGCGCGTTCATCCACGATCCGACGGTAGCCAGAAGACGCCCGCGCACCACCTCCAGCGCCGCCATTGTCGCGAGTGCCCCTGCCGCCATCAGCGACAGCATCACCAACGTCTCCAGGCTGTGGCTGGACAACACGCGCTGATAGACTTGGAGCATATAAAGCGCCCCGGTCAGCATCAGCACGTTGATGCCGCCGCTGAACCAGATAAGCGGCCGGATCGCGCGTCTGGCCTCTTTCATCACCACCTGCAGGGCAGGGGGCTGTTGTTGGTTGGCTTTCATCATTTGGATGACATCTCGTGCAACAGATCGCGGGTGGCAGTACGGGGGCAGCATTAGCTGCCCCCGTTGGACAAGTGTCAGGCGACGTCAACAAGTATGTGCTGTATCGCTGTCTGGTCCGCGTCCGCGTCCTCCACTTGGAAGGCGAAGTCGAGGTTGGCATCCGGCGTCTGGGTCACGGTCGTGGTGAAGCCGATGTCCGTGATCTTCAGCACGTCGTTATCGGTGGCGTCGAAGGCCACAAGGTTGGTGGTCGCATTGCTGCCGCCGCCAGCGCCGGTCGCCCTAGTCAGGTCGATCGCAGTGCCGGTGATCCCGTTGCCCGACTGCATGATCTGGGCACCCTGCATCACATAGTCTTCGCCGGCTGCGTTGTAGTCGTTCTGCTCGATGATCACGAGGCCGTCGTTATTGTCGAGCGTGAACTCGCTACTGTACGGGGCCGGGACCTGACCCGTCTTGAAGATGTCGGCGTTCGACACGTACACAGCCCGCGTGATCGTGGAGTTGTCGTCCGCGGTGCCGGCGATGTTGTCGGCACCGTTCTTGTCGATCAGGTCGAGGATCAGCATCAGGTCCTCGCTGTTGCCGATGCCGTCGAACTTGATGGCCATGGTGCCGGCGGTCGCCGTCGGGGTGGTAGCCTCGGTGGCGATTCCGACGTCGCTGTTGAAGAACCGCAACGTGAGCAGTTCGTTTTTCTGGATCGTGTCACCGGCGACACCGTTGGTGCTCCGCGTCGCAGACACCCACGTTTCATTGGCGTTACTCACCATCTCGTGAGGAGGAACGCCGTTGAACACGGAGTCAGCGGATGACCCCTCGCCATTGTTCGTCAAGCTGAACGACGGGTTGGCGTTGTTGATCGCGTTGCCCGTGAACTGCACGAAGAAGTCTTCGTCAGGGTCCGTGTCCGGGTCATCCGCCTGCAACTTTTCCAACACGATCGGCGGGTGGCCCGTGTTGCTCGTGGGCTGCTTGGACAAGAGCTCACTGGTGTGGATAACGTCGAAGCTGAAGCCTTCGAGCGGGTCGGTCAGGTTGATGGTGTAAGTGTCGGCGACCTTGTCGAAAACAAGGGTGCCGCCCGCCGTGCCCGTCTGGTCGCCAGCCGCCGGGTCCGTGTCGTAGGTGAAGGTGAAGTTGAACGTCGCGGAGGTGTCACTCTCCGACGCGAGCGTCACGTCCTGAGAGAGGAGAGTCGTCGGTGCCGGGTTCACGCCGCTGACCGTGCCGGTGAGCCCGATCTGGATACCGGCAAGGGCACCGTTGGCGTCGACAAAGTCAGAATGCGTGGCGTCGTAGAACGAAGCCGGGCGGCTGTCCGCGCCGATGTCGTACCCGAAGGCTCCGGTGCCCGACGCGTTCAGCGTGTTAGCCAGAGTCTCGTGTTGGATACCTGCGGTAGCGGGGTCACCGTCGAACGGCACCGTGATCGTCGGAGCGTCATCCGTCAAGACAAGGTTCTGGCCGATGTTGAGGACAGCTGCGGCAGTATCACCGTCCTTGTCGGTGATGGTCGCCGTCAGTTGGACCAGATTATCCGCCGACAACGTCTCGGTATCGTTCGGCCCGTTATTGGGATCATGTATGACTGCACGATCCTGGTTGAGCGTCACGATGCCGGCGACGTCCACGGTCACCGTGAACACCAACGCGTTACCGATAGCCGTACGGCCCTCGACAACGCCGCCGGGAGTGACCGACAGGTTGACCGCCTCACCAGTCAGCGTGTCGACAAGACCGGAATCGCCCGCGATCACGCTCAGCGCGTAAGTCGTGGTCCCGGCCCCGTCGGCACCATAGACACCGTTGAAGTTTGTCGAGAAGTTAGCTGTGCCGTTGGTCGCGAGATCAGATTCGTCAACCGTGGCAATCGCCTCTGTACCACTTGCCGTGATGCTCGGCGCGTCGTCCTCGAAGACGAGGTTCTGGCCGATGTCGAGGGTGGCCGACTCGTCGTCCCCGTCCTTGTCGGTGATGGTCGCGGTGAGCTGAACGAGGTTGGCGGCCGCCAGCGTCGTCGACTGGTCCGGCCCACTCTCGGGCGTATGCACGACCGCACGCTTCTGGTCGAGCGTCACATTGCCGGTGCCGTCTACACTGACCGTGAACACCAGGTCGTCGCTGACAGCGGTGCGGCCTTCAACGACGCCGCCGGCGGTGACTGACAGAACGACCGCCTGATTGGTCGCCGTGTCGACCAAACCCGAGGGACCCGCAACCACGCTCAGCGCGTAGGTCAGCGTGCCGGCGCCGTCGGCGCCGAAGGCCGGGCTGAAGTTGGCCGCGAAGCTGGCGCTGGCGTCGATCGTGAGGTCGGTCTCGTCGACCGTCAGGGTCGCCGGGGTGCCGGTCGTCGAAATGCTCGGCCCGTCGTCGTCGAAGTTGATGAAGGAGCCGACCTCTTCGTTGTGAGCGTTGGCTACTTCACCGCCAAAGTGCAACTCCTTGACATCGAAAAAGTCATGCTCCGTGTCGATATTTTTGATGGTGAAGCGGTCAAAGGTTCCGCCAGCCCCGCCTGCGGTCGTGAAATCGACCGTCACGCCCTCGCCGACATCGAGAAGGATCAGTCCAGTGCCGGTGAGATCAACCGTGATGCCCAGGGCCGCGGCTGTTGTTGCGACGCCGTTCAGTTTGAAAGTCACTCCGGTGATATTGATCTCCGCATCGTTGTCATCACCGGGGAGCGCAGCGCCTTCCGCGTTGTCGTCATTATTATAGGCGTGGATCTCGATGTCAGCCACGGTGTTGGTCGGCGTGGACTGCGAGACTGAAAAACCCGCGCTGGAGACGTTCTCGATGTGGTCGATGTAGTCAGGCGCGATTGGCGCGTTGGTAAAGTTCTTACCCGCGCTCTGGGTGCCGCCGTTGATCAGGTCGATCTGAAGCTCACGGCCAAAGCGCACGTCTTGAGATGCGACACCGAAGCCTTGCGTGCTGATGTTGACTTCAGTTTGCACGCCATTGTCGTGAGCCGTGACAAGAATCTTCTGCGGGCTCGCTACGTCGGCGTCGAGGATATACCAATTGTTGTGTCCAGGAGGGGCGTCACCAAGCTGGCTGAAATTAACCACGGAGGTCCCCGTGACAGAGGCGAACACCTTATCAGTCAGATCGATTTGGTCGTCCGGCAAGGTGGGGTCCAGATGGAGCAACGGCACATACTCGACCGTGTACAGGTCCGCATTGGTGGCGCTGGTGGGGATCAGCGCAAACGAGAAGGCGAGCGGCCCGGTCTCAGCGGGCTCGACGAGCGGATCAGAGGTACCAATGACGCCGATCACGACGTTTGGATCAGTTGGGTCTTGGAACAGCCAGACATAATTGCCATCGACCGTCCGAATGCCGCTGTTCACGCCGTCGGTGGTGGAAAACGGGTCCCCGTCGGAGTTCTGGGCGAGAACGACCGAGGTGATGGTTTCCCCTGCGCTCGCCGAGGCCACCACGAAGTCGGTCTGGAAGGCGACCTCCGGTGAGGTCAGCCCGCCCGCATCGTCGAGACTTAGCAGATATAGCAGCGTGGCGTTGGTGCTGTGCGGCGAAACGGACGGGTCAATATCATCGTCCTGAAGACCGGTGGTCTCGTCGATGATGATGTCTTGGGTCTCGATGTCGAGTGCCATGGAGATTCTCCTTGGTTAAAACGCTTCAAGAAAAGGGATCCACCCCCCAGGTGCCCCGAACTATCCGGCCAAAGTCACCTGAGACATCCGATGACGCCGGAATGCACCTGCATGGGTGCACCCCGATCGCGTACTGATTGGCGGCCCTCAATTGTTATTGTTCGCCGATGGAGAGGACGCGTCCATTCTCGGTTCGATAGTATTGTGGTGAATGCCCGCACCTGATCGAACGATATAGATCCTTCGATTTATCAGGGTGCGACAGGCGCTTGCGCTAGCCGCGCTAAAGCATTGGATGATCCAAAGGCGGAAACCGCTTTGGGAAAATCCAATGCTCAAACAAAAGAGACAGATCGGCGACACGATTCGACTTGAGAATTTGCCACTGTGGCATGACGGGCCCGGTAGCCACGCGGTTTGCTGTCCATTGTCGGCGCTTGCCGACGCCGGCGGCCTCGCCGCCGGGTCGAAAGCAATATTACAGCAGGCCTTTGTTGCCTGTTCCCCGATGGTCGGCGCCTTCGCCATGTGCCGCCCAGGCCAGCTCTGCCCTGCTGCCGAGGTGGAGCTTCTCGTAGACGTGATGCAAGTGCATCTTCACCGTGCCTTCGGAAACATGCAGCCGCTGCGCGATGGTCTTGTTCCGCAAGCCGCGCGAAACCAGGTCGGCGACTTCCTTCTCGCGCTCGGTGAGCTTGTGTTCGGCCTGGTGCAGCGATCGCGGTATTAGAAGATGCTGGAGGATGTTGTTGTCGACCCATTTTCGACCGGCCGCTACGACATTTACGCATTCGGCAAGATAGCTATGGCTGATGCCGTCCAGCAGCAAACCGTCGGCGTCGAGCTCCTGTATGTCCTTGACGCCGAACCCGCCGTTTGGTTGCAGGATGAAAATTATGCCCAGCGCGCTGTTCATAGTTCTGAGTCGAGAGGAGAGACTGGCCGTCTGCTGACTGGCAATGTCCACGCCTATGACGACAATATCAGGCCGATGACGCTCTACATGCGGGACAACGTCAATTATGCGATGGCAGTTTGCCACAACGCTGTGGCCAGCCTTCCGCAGAACCCACTCCAGACCGGCGAGATATACCCCCCGCGGGTCCGCGACAACCAACGTTGACATGCGAACACCGTCCCCAAAAAACGCACGACTTACTTAATTATCAATGAACCAAGGAAAGCAGAGCTCCGAGCGTTTGTCAAGAAATCGCTAATATACCTGCAGCTATAACAGTAGCCCAGGCTAGGGCCATGCCGGGCACCGGCTGCCCTAGCCTGCCACGCACGTGTAGCATCGATACCATGGCTGATGTTGCGTCGGGCCGGCTCGCGGCGCGCTTTAGGCCGACCGGGTGCGCGCCCTCATCGATCTGCTGGTGGCGGGCGAAAGAGAGCGCGCGCGTAGCTCCATCCCCGGCTGGTTTCCACGTCAGGCATGCTAGAGTCGGTTGGCCAATCTGGACGCAAGGCGGACTCCCGGCCGTCGAGCCATGTCAAATTCTGCCCCGGCGACATTCAAGCAAAAACCCGCCCCGGTCTCCGGAGCGGGTCTGTTGCCTGAGGCGGAACTCAACACATGTCCGCAGCAGCAAGGTCGCCTCGCGATGCTGAAGATCTGGTTAACCGGCCATATTTGATTCAAATCCAGCTGTGGATGTTCGCCTTTGGGTAAATCGAATGGGCCATCCTTGTCGGGCGGCGGGCAAAAGGAGAATCCATGACAAGTGACTTTGCCGCAGCCCACCTCCATCTTGAACGAGCCTGCCACTATTTGCGCGGCGATGACGAGACGAGCAGCGCGGCTCGTGCCGCCCTGGACATCCTGATCGATGCAATTGTCGCAGCCCAGTACAAGCGTCCGCCCGCGGACGTGGTGGAATTTCCCAGAACGGCAACACAGCGACAGTGAGCGAACTCCTAAAGCGCGGCACAGGCGGAGGATTAATGCGCCGCTTCAAGTTCATGTTTCCATACATGTCATTGTCTTAACATCGCCGCGCCCCCTCGGGTCAGGCCCGAGGGCATGCCTTAACCGACATGCAGTCGCGGGCGAAACAAAGGGAACGGGATGGCCAGTTCAATTTAAACGCATCCCGCTTCGGGTCCGCCGTACCCTCTCCCAATGGATGATGCTCGGCAGCAGGAGCTACCGACGACGTCGGATTGACTCTTATCTGCGCTCATGCTGATGTTGCAGTGCAATATTGCACTGCAACATAGAGCAACGGTTCCGAAGGCGGCAAGTCGTCCCCAGTTGGACGCCAAAGAACCTGCAGGGGAACTTGAGGGGCTTAACTGGTGTTTATTGGGCAGCCACAGTACTCGAGCACGACGCCGTTATGGAACGTTGGTCGCGGCAAGATCACGAAAGTCAGCGGACGGGACACCACATTTGACGGGTTGTCCGCATTTGCCCCTTTCTGGGCAATGGCGGCGATCTTCAGTATCGCCGGTGATATCTATTCCATGCTTGGCTACAAGGGGCCGCTTTTTGCCGCCCTGAGCTGGTCGGTCGTCCTGTTCAGCCTGCTACTCCTGCTGTATCCGCGGCGAACCGAGTTCTTGATCGGGCTCGTGATGGTATCGCTGCTGTTGTACGCGCTGCGCATGCCGGTCGCTTCGAACAACAAGACGATCACGGCGGTGATGAATGGGGCTATCCTGCTCAGCGCAGCGGTGCTCTATCTACGGGCCGCTGGCCGCGGCGCCGCCCTGGACCGGATGGCCCTTTATCAGCAGATCCGGATCGTCGCCCGGGCGATGCTCGCCATCATGTATTTCTACGGCATCTTCCACAAGATCAACACCGATTTCCTCGATCCTTCCGTGAGTTGCGCGGTAGGCCTCTACGCTCCGCTGGCTCGTCCGTTCGGCCTCGAGGACAATCTGTTTGGCCGGTATCTTGCGATCTTCGCCACCTTCGTCATTGAGGCGATCGCGATCGTGTCTCTCTACTGGAAGCGCTATTTCGCCGTGGGGTTCATCCTCGCGCTCGTCTTCCATTACGTGATTCCGATCTCGGCCTATTCCTGGTACATGGACTTTTCCAGCCTGGTGTTCGCGCTGTATGTGCTGAGCATCCCCACGCCCGCCAGCGAGGCGCTCTATCGCAGCTCGCTGGAGTTTACCAATCCGCTGCGCGAGACGTTCGGCCGGATCGGGATCTTGCTGCCGGGCGCGGCCGTGATGCTGTTCGCGGTCACTCTCGTCATTCTGCTCACCTATGCTTTTCCCGGGCGCTCCTTCGACATGATGGTCCACTCCGTCTGGATCCTCATTTGGGCGGTAGTGGGCGGTGCGGCGATGGTCGTGCTGGCCCATGTGGCTCTGCAGAATCTGCCTTGCCAGACCGTTTCCTCGCCGCGCCAGCCGCTCTGGGTCTATTTGGTGCCGGGCTTGTTCTTCCTCTCCTGCCTGTCACCCTATGTCGGGCTCAAGACGGAGAGTTCCATCAACATGTTCAGCAATCTGCACACGGAAGCCGGCCAGACCAACCATCTGCTCTTTCCCAGGCCACCATACCTGTTCAACTATCAAAACGAGGTGGTGAAGATCGTTGATTCCTCGGAGCCCCATCTCGTCCGGCAGTCGCTGGCGGGCAATTACCACGTCCTCCTCGATCTGAAGAAACAGCTGCGCCGGAAGCCGGAGGCCTGGGTGACTTACGTGAAGGACGGCGAGACGATTACCCGGGCTAACGCGTCGACCTTCGCGGGCGAAATGCCCAGCCTCATCGAACGCAAGTTGCTTGTGTTCAAGTTGGTGGATTTCTCGCGGCCGAAGGCCTGCACCCACTGAGCGCCGCTCTCACGAACGAAACCTGATAGATGTCGCCGGGCAGTCGACTTAAGCCATCCATTTCGCCGTGAAATGTCCAAAGCGCGTCGCGATTGCAAGAGTCACGCGGCGCTTTAAGTTCATGTCGTTATCGCAAAGCCGCTGCGCACCCTCGGGTCAGGGCCCGAGGGCATGCTTTTGGGCGACGTGAATTGAATTAGCGCCGTTCGAGATCGGCAGGAATCAGCGAGCGGCCGCGAAGCCTCAGGGTGGCCCGGCGTCCGAGCTTGAGCGCCGGATAGATCAGCCGCGCGGCCGTCCTGTTTGAGAGAATCCTGCGGTTGAGCCATCCGAAAAGCGTCGAAGAGGAACTGAGGATCGCCAGGAGATTGATGGCTTCCTCGCCGTGGTAGACGCGGTCCTCAAAAACGAAGAGCATGCCCTCGTTCAGGTCGAAGCCCTGGCGCTGAAACTCGACAACGCGCGGGTCGCCGGAGCGCGCGTCGAGCAGCTCGACAGGACCGACCGCATCGCGCAGCCGGGCAAAGCGGACATAGCTCTGGCAGAAGATGCAGTCGCCGTCATAGACGATAAGCGCCGTCTTCCCGGGTGGCTTCATTGCAGCGCCGGATCCTGACTGTGCCCGATCGGTGCTTCTACGGAGCTATCGATCGCGCAATTGCCGTAGAACGCGCAGCCGGAGACGACGGGCAGGTTGCTGAAGGCGTCGACGATGGCGACGAGCACCAGCCCGACAATGCCGAGCATCAACATTTTCTTGTAGGCGGACAAGTCGCGAAGCATCTTGGTCCTTTTCTGCTTGATGCGGACCTGGTCGATCCGACGTCAAAGCGCGATCGATTTCAACAGCCGCCTGGCTGCAAGAACGGCAGCCCGTGCCGGCCAAGGTTTCCTATCGCTTGAACTGCCATAGTCGGCACCAGCCTGTTATTGTGCAATGCAACAATGGGTCAAGATCGGCGGAAAATCAAGCGGAATGCAGAATTTCGCCGACTGTATGTGACATTGAGTCGGCGGCAAATTCGATCGGCAATCCGTCAAGCCGGGCCAGTTCGCACTTGCCACAAAGTATGATGCGGTGCACAATCGCCATCGAAACCGAAGGACCGGGCCGGCCGATAAGCCGTATCCAGGAAACGCTGAAGTTGAACCTGCCCATACGTGAGACCTGGCTGGACACCGCCAAGGGCTTGGGAATCACCCTTGTCGTCATGGCCCACGTCCTCGACCACAGCACCTGGCGCTGGGCGCACCCGATTTACTTTATGGCATCGCTGTTCTTCATGCCGTTCTTCTTCATCATATCCGGCTACCTTTTTGCCGTCACGGAGAGGAAGGCGCTTTTCCGGAAGCGCGTCCAGGGCCTGCTCATTCCCTATGTGATGTTTCTCGGCGCGATCATGGCGAGCGTGCTCGTTGTGGACTTTTTGCGCGGCGACACCCCGGCGCCCTGGCAGATCAGGGAACTCATCATCGACGCGCTGCTGGGCGGACGGCACCTGACGCGCGAACTCGGCGTGTTCTGGTTCGTCACCTGCCTCGTCGCCACGCAACTCGTCTACAACGAGGTCGCGATCAGGACCAGCGGACCGACCGATCCCGGCATGCTGATCTTCGTCGGCGCATCCGTCGGCCTCGCCTATTCAATCCAGGCCTACTGGCAGGAGGTGCGCGCGCCGCTGGCTCTGACGAATGTGCCGCTCGCCATCGGCGCATTCTGGTTCGGACATTTCCTGCGCGAACGCGGCATGAGCGCGCTGTGGTCGGCGGTGTTTGTCGTGGCGGTTGCCGGGGTCGCGCTCGCGGCGGCGCGGACAGGGTCCGACTTTACCTTCAGCATGAAGAACGCCATTTTCGGCCCGCCACTTCTCGGCCTGCTCGTTGCATTGGCGATCTCGACCTTTATCCTCGCCCTCATCCGCTTCATGCATATGCCGAGCTTGCGCATCGCTCCGCTGGCGGAAATCGGCGCGGCCTCCCTGGTGATCATGTTCGTCCATCAGTTCGTTCATTTCACGCTGCGTGACTTCGGGATGTCTTCCGAGTTGGCGCTGATCGCCCTGTCGCTCGGACTTCCCTATCTGCTCTATCGCGGACTGAGGTCGTCCCGGATACTGTCGCCCTGGTTCATCGGAAGCGGAGACCTGGCGCTCAGCATCCAACTGATGAGGCGGAGCCTCGCCTTCCGGGCAGGCTGAGCACGAACGCGTCCGGGTGACGGCAGCAGCGGTTTGCTTTCGGATCTGAGATGTCCAGCGCCCGGATCGTCTGCCTTGCCGGCCCGGGGCCGAGCGTGTGGGCATCCGAGCACGATTCCGGGCAGACCTTCCTGGCCCCTGTTCCCGCGAGCGCGGCGGGCGTATTCTCGCGGTCCGACGGGTCGAAATTAGCGGGGGAGGAGATGCGATGGCTGAGGCAACGCGCCACGACGCCTGGCAGGCCGGGGATAGCTACGACCTCTATATGGGGCGATGGAGCCGTCAGATCGCTCCACCGTTTCTGGATTGGCTCGATGCGGTGGAGGGTCTGGACTGGCTGGAAGTGGGTTGCGGAACCGGGGCGCTGTCGGCAGCCATCCTGGCCCGTTGCAATCCCAGGAGCCTGGTGTCCATAGACCCGTCGGAGGGGTTTCTCGCCAAGGCGCGGGCAAACGTGCCGGACAAGCGTGTCGCGTTTCTCGCAGGCGATGCGCAGGCCTTGGCAGTCGAATCGGACAGCAAGGACATGGTCGTGTCGGCGCTTGTTCTCAACTTCGTCCCCGACAGGCAAAAGGCGCTCGCCGAGATGCGGCGAGTGGCCCGCCCTGGAGCGACGATTGGATTCTATGTGTGGGATTATCCTGGCGGCGGGGTGGAATTCATGCGGGCCTTCTGGACCGCTGCAACGGCGCTTGACCCCGGTGCCATCGACCTTACCGAGGACAGGCGTTTTCCATTTTGCACACAAGATGGATTGACCGATCTCGCGGAGAAGGCCGGCCTGGTTTCCATCGACTCCACCCGGATTGAAATGCCCGCTGTGTTCAAGGACTTTCAAGACTACTGGCACCCCTTCACCCTGGGTGCGGGGCCGGCGCCCGGCTATTGCATGAGCCTCGAACCCGCAGCTCGCCAGAGATTGATGGAGAGGCTCCGCGATAGTCTGCCGCGCGGCGAGGACGGGTCCATTCCCCTGAAAACGAGAGCCTGGGCAGTCAAGGCGAAGGTGCGCTGATGACCGGCAGCCATGTCGCGCCAAACCGGCAGGCGGCCAATCATAGACTGCCGGCGCAAAGTTCGGGTTGACCGGCCTTGTGCGCGAAGCGACTATTCGTCTGGACAGCCGAGATGCAGATTGCGCGAGGAGATTACGATGGACGAGCCCGACCGCTGGCGTCACATGTCGAGCGCGCCAAGGGATGGCAGCCGAATCCTTGTCACGGTTCGGCCGTCTGAACAGGGGCCGGCGGAAGTCGACCTGGCTTACTGGTCTCGAGCCGACCAGTTCGGCAGCGAAGGCTGGCGCGCTTCCGACTCGTCGCCCGGACGCGTGGTTGAATACGCCGAACCCGAGCTGAAATGCTGGATGCCACTGCCGACCGCCAATCTGAGCAAGGGTTCTTTGCCGAGCCCTTGGGACGAAGAAGATGTCCCACTGCTGGATGGGTCGGGGATATGAGGCTGAGCGCGATCGTCACAGCTGCCAATCTCCCCCCAAGTGGGGAGATGTCCGGCAGGACAGAGGGGGGCGCCGTAGAGTGCCAACCTCAATTTCCGATTGCCGGTTACATTGTCGACTTCGCTTGTCAGGATAAGAAGCCCGTCGTCGAAGTCGATGGTTCGCAGCATGCCGACGCCAATACAGGCGACGAGGCGAGGACAAAGCGTCTTGAACAAGACGGCCGGACCATCCTGCGCTTCTGGAACGACGACGTCATTCGCGACATCGACAATGTCTGCCAGCATATTGTGATCGAGGCAGGGCTCGCCGGTACGACTTGATACGCCGGCGGGACAGCGCCCCCCTCTGTCCTGCCCTCTTTGCCACCACTTGGCATCTCCCCCACAAGGGGGGAGATTGGCAGCTCCGCTGTCGGCTCCCTTCTCTCAGACCCTCAGAACAGGAATGCCGCCGTGGCCGGGTTCGCGCCCGTACGGCCGTCTGATGAATCCATGCCTCGAATGAGCTCGAGGTCCTTTGAATCCAGCTCGAAATCGAAGACGTCGAAATTGGCGGCAATCCGGTCCTGATGGATCGACTTTGGAATGACAATCAGCCCTTCCTGAAGATGCCAGCGGATGATCACCTGCGCCACGGACTTGCGGTGTTTTCCGGCGATCTTTTCGAGGGTCGGGTCGCTCAACAGCCGGCCGCTGCCCAGCGGGCTCCAGCTTTCGATGCGGATGTTGTGCGTGCTGTGAAATTCTCTGGTCTGGCGCTGTTGAAACCGGGGATGGAGTTCGATCTGGTTGACTGAGGGTGTGACACCAGTCTCGCCGATGATCCGCTCCAGATGGTCCTGGTTGAAATTCGAAACGCCAATCGACTTGATCCGGCCGGATTGCCTGAGTTCGATCAGCGTCTTCCACGCCTCGACATATTTGCCTTGGCTGGGCACCGGCCAGTGGATCAGGAATAGGTCGATTTGCTCGATGCCCAGCTTGTTCATCGTCTCGTCGAAAGCCCGCAGGGCGGCGTCACGCTGATGCGCGCCGTTTCGCAGCTTCGAGGTGATGAACAGCTCGCTTCTCGGCACGCCAGCCGTGCGGATCGCCTGCCCGACGCCCTCCTCGTTCTGGTAGCCTTCGGCGGTGTCGATCAGTCTGTAGCCGGCCTCGATTCCCCAACTCACGACTTGGGCCGTAATGGCTGGATCGACCTGCCAAACGCCAAGGCCGATCTGGGGAATGGCTGAGCCATCGTTCAATGTGATCTGCTCAACTTTAGTCAGGGTAATTTGTTCAGGCATGCTCAGGTCCTTCTGCATCGCTCCGCCCCGGCGCAGTGCTTATCAAGGCGCGGCGTCCGCCAATGCGAGTCGACAGGTGGAGAAAGTAGAAGGGCGCCGTGAAGCCGGGATGAGGTCCGGTTCGAACCGCCCAGCGTTTCCAAACACGATTCCAGAGATCAATAAATTGGACCGGGGGATGGCACGCCAATCCGGATCGATCTCGAAAAGTCTGGCGAAAGGCCCGACTCCCGCGCACGGCCGTCAATGTGGGCTGCCTCCCTCAAAACCGACATCGGCAAGCTGACATCGAGCGCACCCCGTGCATACGCATATTCGGGAAGATAGCCGTTAACGATGAGGCGCCAGTCAAGGGGGACCACGTCACCGACGGCTCGCATCATCTTGACGATCGTGGTCGTGCAGTTCGTCGTGATGGAATTATAGAATTCTGGAGTCGTGGAAAGTGCATTTGCGTCCAAGACGTATTCCAGCAAGAGCGCCCGGGCCGCTTCCGGTGACACTTTTAGCCGATAGATTTGGACATCCTCTCCGCGAACGTTTGACCTGACGCCGACGACGTCTCGCTCGTCAGCCGCAATAATGACCAGGGGATTGCTCTTGAACAGGTCTGCCATGGGTGAAAACTTGCCGCCTCCATGGCGCCGCACCTCAATAGACCAGGCAAGATAGTCACCTCCTGCAAAGCCGAAGCTTATGATGACATGGGCGATTTTGGTCCCGGACCAATAAGACATGAAGAGGTCCACCGTCTGAACGCTGGAGAGGTCGTAGGTCCGCGTTGTCCAGCGTTCGGTGAAATCAGTAGCGCTACGCCACTCGAAGTCGCGCACATCAGTCAGCGTCAACAGGTTTCCGTCGCGTGTGCCGGTTACCTGACGGGCGACGTCGGGCGCCCAGTCCGCGTGATCGAAAAGCCTGATGGTGCTCCACCAAACCAGAACCACAGCTAACGCACCTGCAAACAGGACAAGCGCCCTGATGCGAAACCGGCTGAAGAGGGCGATGATAGTGGCGAGGCCGAACAAGGTGAACAGGACGCCGGCCAGAGCCCGTCCAAGCTCAGCCACAGGCAGACGATACCACATGGCAAGTCCGGCCCAGGCAGTCAGGATTGCGACGGCTAGCGAAAGGATGATGGCAAGCGAAATCCGAGCGATGCGACGCATCTATTCCCCCTCTGGCAGTCTGTCATTGCCTGGATGCCATTTCTCACGGAACGCTCGAAGACAACAACTCTACATGTCCATATTGGAGCACCAATCGGTCCGATACCATTTTCGCCGCGGATTTCGCAGGCGTGGAGCGAGCGAGAAGGTGCCCACGCGAAACGGACGCGCTCGGCATCGGCCGTTCGATGAAGTGACCGTGCGAGCTCACGGGCCCTAACAAGTTCCTTCATCCATCCATCCGTACCTCAAACGCCCGTCCATCTACCCGGAACAGGTTCTCTCTGTTCCAGTCCAACAAAACCGATGCTCGCCTCGCTGGAATATCTAACGCGACTCCGTCATGATCTTTCCGCCTTGCCGAGCGTCGCTGCCGAGCGCGGTGACGCCGACGCAGGTCATGAGAGTAGGCTAGGCCAGTGCAGCGGATCCACCCGACGACCTTTCTTTTTGCGGCCCGAGCCCTGCGCGATATGGGCGATGGGTTCGTGGCCGTTCTGTTGCCAGTCTACCTGCTCGCATTGGGTTTCACGCCTCTGCAGGTCGGCATCATCGCGACCGCATCGCTACTCGGTTCAGCGCTCTTGACCATCGCCGTCGGACTCCTTGGCGCCCGGTACGATCACCGCCAACTCCTGCTTGCCGCCGCAAGTCTGATGGTCGCCACGGGTGCGGCCTTTGCTGTGGTCCACGATTA